>DATCXH010000293.1:0-2731 GCA_036565925.1 Vicinamibacterales bacterium | reverse complement strand
GAACCGCCGCGACGCCATCTGGCACACCGCGAAGTGCACGCCACGCCCGACAAGCGTATCGAACGTCACGCCGCCGTTTGGCAGAGCGCCGAGATAGGCGCCTGAGTTGTAGACGTTGATGGTGGGTTTCGTCTTGGTCTTCGGGTCGTCGAAGTTCCCCGCCGCCTCGCCCATCGCCGCGCCGTACTTCGCCCACATCGCATCTGTGAATGCGAACCCCGTGGAGTTGTGTCGCAGCACGATGACGACGGCAGCATCGGCGTTGCCGAGACCGTATCCCTGCTGATTGGCGACGAAGAAGTTGTTGGCAAAGAGGAGCGCACTTCCCAGACCCGATGCCGTGGTGCTGTCGATGATGAATCGGTGCCCACCTGGAACCTGATCGAGCCAGTCGTCCTGCGCATGGCGTACTGGCCGCCACGGCGCGGGCGCGCTCGACTGCGCGGCTGCGGATTCACTGCGGAAGACGGTTCCGCCGATGATGGCCGCTCCCGCAACGACTCTCGACAGAAACGATCGACGCTCTCGTACTCCGGACAGATTGGCCATAGATTTCCTCGGGCGCCGAAGCCTTGGCAAAGGTGGCCTGGCGGCTGCGAGAGTCATGATACGTTGGCACGCGAGGAGAGTGCCAATGGCTGACGCCAGCAGTGCGAATCAACGAAAGATACTGTCGAACCAGAGAACCATCATGGGGAACCAGAGAAAGATCCTCGCCAATCAGGGCCGGCTCGAAGCCAATCAGAAAAAGATCCTGGCTAATCAAAAGCGCATTCTCTCGAAGCTCTCGTAACCTTCTCTCGAAAATCACGTAGAGGCGGATCTTCAGATCCGCCCATGACTAGGGCGTCCAGATCCGCGAACCGCCGCCCGCAAGCGTCAGCATCACCTCGTTCAATCTCTTCACGAACGACGCCGGATCCTCGAGCTGGCCGCCTTCGGCCAGCAATGCCTGGTCGAAGAGGATATGACTCCAGTCGCTGAATCGCCGCTCGTCCGATTCGTCCTTCAGCCGCTGGACGATCGGATGCTGCGGGTTGATCTCGAGGATCGGCTTCGACCCGGGCACGTTCTGGCCGGCGGCCTTGAGCATACGTTCGAGATGCGTGCTCATGCCGTGCTCGTCGCTCACCAGGCACGACGGTGAATCAGTGAGGCGGTTCGTCACGCGGACCGCGCTGGCGCGATCTTTCAGCGCGCTCTGGATCCGTTCGACGAAGCCTTTGTTCTCGTCGGCGGCTTTTTCTTGTTCCTGTTTCTCCGCTTCACCACCGAGCTTGCTGAGATCCAATCCACCCTTCGCCACCGACTGCAGCGACTTGCCATCGAACTCGGTCACCAGCGAGACCACCCATTCGTCCACGCGATCGGACATCAGCAGAACCTCCACCCCCAGCTTGCGGAAAATCTCGAGGTGCGGACTGTTCCTCGCCGAAGCGTAGCTGTCGGCGGTGATGTAGTAGATCGCGTCCTGGCCCTGCTTCATGCGGGCGACGTAATCGGCGAGCGAGACGTTTTGCTCGTCGGAATCGTTCTTCGTTGACGCGAAGCGGAGCAGCTTGGCAATCCGTTCGCGATTGGCGGCATCTTCGGCGGCGCCTTCCTTCAGCACGCGGCCGAACTCTTTCCAGAACGTAGTGAACTTCTCGGCGTTGTCCCTGGCCAGATCCTCGATCAGCGTGAGCACGCGTTTAATCGAGGCGTTGCGAATCGTCTGCACGTCGCGCGACTGCTGCAGGATTTCGCGGGAGACATTGAGCGGCAAGTCGTTGCTGTCCACGATCCCCCGCACGAAACGCAGATACGGCGGCAACAACTGCTCGGCATCGTCCATGATGAACACGCGACGGACGTAGAGCTTGATGCCGCGACGATGTTCGCGATCCCAGAGATCGAACGGCGCACGCTGCGGGATGAAGAACAGCTGCGTGAACTCCTGACGGCCCTCCACCTTGGCGTGCGTGTAGGCGAGTGGTGGATCGAAGTCGTGGGCCACGTGCTTGTAGAACTCGGTGTATTGCTCGTCTGTGATCTCGGACTTCGGTCGCGCCCAGAGCGCCGAGGCCTGGTTGATCTGCTCGTCTTCGTCGGTCTGGACCTGCTTCTTCGCGTCACTATCCCATCGCTCCTTCTTCATCAGGATGGGCAGCGTGATGTGGTCGGAGTACTTGCGCAGGATGTCCCGCAGACGCATGCCTGACAGCAGCTCGTCCTCCTCAGGGCGCAGATGCAGGATGACATCGGTGCCGCGCCTCTCCTTGCGTGTCGTTTCTACGGTGTAGTCGCCTTCGCCGGAGCTCTCCCAGCGGACGCCGTGTTCGGGCGTCAAGCCCGCGCGTCGCGTGATCAGCGTGACGCGGTCGGCGACGATGAACGACGAGTAGAAGCCGACGCCGAACTGTCCGATGAGATGCGCATCCTTTGCGCGGTCCGAGGTGAGCTGGGCGAAAAACTCGCGCGTGCCCGACTTGGCAATCGTGCCGATGTGGTCGATCACCTCCTGGCGCGACATGCCGATGCCGTTGTCGGAAACGGTGATCGTGCGCGCCTGCGCGTCGACGCTGACGCGAATCCTCGGATCGGGATCGTCTTCGAAGAGCGCTGCGTCGGTCATCGC
This sequence comes from Vicinamibacterales bacterium, assembly GCA_036565925.1. GTDB lineage: Bacteria > Acidobacteriota > Vicinamibacteria > Vicinamibacterales > UBA2999 > Gp6-AA40. Next base: position 114 of record DATCXH010000293.1, on the reverse strand, counting down.
TTCGAAGCGCAGCTTGTCGCCGGCATCGGACGCGTTCGACACCAACTCGCGCAGGAAGATCTCTTTGTTCCCGTAGAGCGAGTGCACCATCAGGTGCAGCAGTTGCTTGACCTC
>DATCXH010000101.1:0-2761 GCA_036565925.1 Vicinamibacterales bacterium | reverse complement strand
CGCGAGTGAGGCCGCCGGACATGACGACGCGGTGACGGCCGCCACCGAGTAGGGGCGACGCATGCGTCGCCCTTGCATCGAGCCATGACCATCGATCGCCTGAACCGCGTTCTCGTGCTTTCGCCGAACTGGCTGGGCGATGCTGTGATGGCGCTGCCCGCGATCGCTGACGTACGTCGCCGTTTTTCCGAAGGACGACTGAGCGTGGCGGCGCGCCGATCGGTCGCCGATCTCTTCACGATGGTGCCCGGTGTCGATCAGGTCGTCGCGCTCGAGTGGAAGGGAAAGCTTCAGCAGCGTGGCGCGCTGCAGCAGGACGTTGCCGCGCTTCGCGCGCTCGATGCCGACGCCGCGATACTGCTTCCGAACGCGTTTTCAGCGGCGTGGCTGGTGAAGCGCGCAGATATTGGTGAACGCTGGGGATACGCCGCGGACTTTCGCCGGCCGCTGCTGTCACGTGCGGTGTCGCGTCCGCGTCACAGCATGCATCAGGGCGAGTACTACCAGCATCTCGTTCGGCAACTCGGGATGGACTCGGGCGCACTCGAGCCGGCGCTGCTCGTCCCGGGTGATGTTGTCGTCGGCGCGCGGATGCTGCTCAACTCACGCAATTGGGACAAATCGCGACCGTTGATCGCGATCGCCCCGGGCGCGGCTTACGGCACCGCGAAACGATGGTTGCCCGCGCATTACGCGACTCTCGTGGCGAGCCTGGTTCACGACGGCGCACAGTGCGTGCTGGTTGGCAGCAAGGGTGACATCGAGACCACGAAATGGATCCAGCGACTCGTTCCCGACAACCAGCGCCAGGACCTGCTCGATCTCACGGGTATCACGTCGTTGCCGCTGTTGGTTGGTGTGATCTCGCTCGCGAAGGCTTTTGTCTCGAATGATTCCGGAGCGATGCATCTTGCGGCGGCGGTGGGGACGCCGGTGACGGCGGTGTTCGGCCCGACCCGTGAATACGAAACGCGACCGCTGCCGCGTGCGGGCGCGCGGGCCGAGGTGCTGATTCACGATGTGTGGTGCCGCCCCTGTATGCTGCGTGAGTGTCCGATCGGTCACCGGTGCATGAAGGGTGTGTCGCCTGACCGGGTTCTTTCGAGTGTGCGTGAATCGATGACCGACTCTCAGCCGGGTGCAGAGAGCAGGACCCGGCCTACAGCGTCATGAGCCGGGCCGCTGTCTTTCTCGATCGGGACGGCACGATCATCGCGGAGCGCGGCTACCTCGAGCGGCTCGAGCACCTCGAGATCTTTCCGTGGACCGGTGACGCGCTCCGGCTATTGAAGCGCGCCGGGTTTGCCACGGTGGTCATCACGAACCAGTCGGCGATTGCGCGAGGTCTCATCGACGAACCGTTTCTGAGTCATTTACATCGGACCATTGATGCGCGGCTCGGATCGTCCGGCGGCGCGATCGACCGCTATTACTACTGCCCTCATTTTCCCGATGCCAGGGTCGAGCGATATCGACAGCGATGCCACTGCCGCAAGCCCGCCCCCGGGATGATCGAGCAAGCCTGCCGCGACCTGAACCTCGATCCTGCCCGCTCGATCATGGTCGGGGACCGCTGGCTTGACGTGGCGTGCGGGCGTGCGGCCGGTACACGCGCTCTCCTGGTCCGCTCGGGTCACGGTTCGTCGGAAGCCGATATCGCGCCGCCCGAAGGTGTGCGCGCGGATGCTATCCTCAACAATTTGATGGAGGCCGTCGGGTGGATTCTGCGAACGATGGCGTAGGCGATCGACGCCATCGCCTCCTCTCGCTCATCGGAGCGATGGGGAGCCGGACGGTTGCCGTGATCGGCGACGTCGTGGCTGACGAGTTCGTCTACGGGCGAGTGGCGCGCGTATCGCGCGAAGCGCCGGTGCTGATCCTCGAGTACGACTCGACCGAAGTTGTGCCGGGTGGCGGCGGCAACGCGGCGAACAACGTCGGCGCGCTGGGCGGCCGCGCCAATCTGGTCGGCCTCGTCGGCCGCGATGAACCCGGCCGTCGTCTGTCAGGAGCACTCCATAAGCGCGTGGCCCAGCGTGGTCTCGTTCGTTCGACGACACGCAGCACGACGGTGAAGACACGGATTCTCGCGGGAGGCGTCCACTCGGCCAAGCAGCAGGTGGTGCGCATCGATCGCGCCGTCGGCAATTCTATCGACCGCGATTCACGCGCGAAGTTCGAGCGAAATGCGCTCGCCGCATCGCTCTCGGCCGACGCAGTGCTGCTCTCCGATTACGGATCCGGTTTGATTTCCACCGCTCTCGTCGCGAAGATCACGAAAGCGCTTCGGCAGAAGCAGCGACCGGTTCCGGTGCTGATCGATACGCGTTACCGGCTGCTCGATTTCCGCGGCCTGACGGCGTGCACGCCCAATGAGTCGGAGGTCGAGCACGCGCTCGGCGTACGCATCAACGACAACCTGTCCGTGCTCGAGAGGGCAGGGCGAGCTGTGCTCGAACGCACCGGCATGCAGGCGGTACTGATCACTCGCGGGGGCCGCGGCATGGCGTTGTTCGTGCCGAACGCGCCGACCGTGCACATACCGATCTTCGGATCGGATGAAATCGCCGACGTGACCGGCGCAGGCGACACGGTGATGGCGACGATGACGCTGGCGCTCGCATCAGGAGCAACGTTCGAGAGCGCCGCGCGTTTGGCGAACTACGCTGGCGGCATCGTAGTCATGAAGCGCGGCACGGCCACGGTGTCGGCCGATGAATTGCGGCGCGCCGTGAAGTCCGACGCTGTAGTGTCCGGCTCT
>DATCXH010000168.1:0-2575 GCA_036565925.1 Vicinamibacterales bacterium | reverse complement strand
CTCGATTGGCGCGGGATGATTCACTACGGCGTCAGCTTCTTCATGCTCGAAAAGCTTGGCGCAGTGGTCGGTGTGTCGAACCTGCACATCTACGCCGCCATGCGCGGCGAAACGCTCGAGCAGTTTCAACAGACGCGCAATGCACCCGGCGCGCTGTACTCGGTGGCGGGCGCCGACGCGAAGCGAGCGACGCTCGCCTGGGACACCGCGGGCCAGTCGACCTGATCGCTCACGACGGATGCGCGATTACCGCTCATCCTCGAAAACCCTCACCATGGAGTCAGCTGACTGCGGCTGATGGCACGAGCACGGTCGAGACAAACTCGAGCGCGGACTGCGAGCGTCGACCCGTCAATCGCCCGATATCGCCGGTGACCAGATCGAACGCGCCCGCCGAACCGGCGCGCTGGGATCGCGTGAGCACGTCAACCAGCGCGGGTGGAAGTCTTGCTGTCACGAGCCCGGCCTGCCACTGCTCCAGCGTCAGCGGGGAGAACTGCACCGGCTTGCCGGCGGCGCGGGAAACGGCTGCGGCCACCTCGGCGTGCGTTACCGAGACCGGACCGGTGGCGTGATACGTGACCCCTTCATGACCTGATGTGGTCAGCACCGCCGCCGCGGCGGCGGCGAGATCGTCGCGCACGACGTAGGCATAGGGCGCGCCGGCTGGGGCAGCGTAGACGCCGGTGCTGAGCGCGCTTTTCACGTGATTCGCGAGAAAGTCGGCGTAGATGTTCATGCGGATCAGCGTCCACGGCACGCCGGACTGTATGACGGCCTGTTCGGTGGCCCAGTGCGTCTCGAGAATACCGTCCGGCGGACCCGGCCTCGCACCAACCGACGAGACGTAAACGATGTGACGCACGCCAGCGGCGACAGCCGCCGCGACTGCAGCGCGATGCTGGCGGGGACGTACGTCAGGCATCAGATCCGAGCCAGGAATGATCAATAACCGGTCGATGCCGCGAAATGCCTGTTCGAGTCCTGGCTTGTCGAAGTCGCCTTCGCGGACCTCGACACCGCGTGCCGCGACCGCGGCCATTTTTGCCGGCTGCCTGGTGACAGCGACCAGCTCGCCTGCGGCTACGCGATCAAGGCAGTAACGCAGAATGCCCGATCCCAAATGGCCACTGGCGCCGGTGATTCCACATGTCATGCGGTGACGTCCTCCTGTCGCGTGAATTCTATTCGTCGCCCGTCGCGGCGTCCGCAAGTAGAAGTAGACGACGCACGCTGGCGCGAGCCCGCTCGAGGACTGGCGTTGGGAGAGGGGTAGCGCCCAATTGACGACACAGTCCGGCCGTCTCCTTCAAACCGGCAACGACGGCCGCACAGCTCGCGCAATCGGCGCAATGCTGCTCAATGGTTGCGCACGCGGCAGCCTCAAGCTCACCGTCCAGATACGCCGAGATCTCTTTGAGGATCTGCCGACACTCCGATTTCATGACCCACCGCCCGTCAAGTCCCGCCTCAGCATCAGCCGGGCACGCCGCAGACGCGTCTTCACATTCGCCTCCGAGTAGCCAGTGATCGCCGAAACGTCCTTCGTCGGAAGCCCTTCCATCTCACGCAGCAGAATGACGATGCGATACGAGGGCGGCAGCGTTTTCAACGCAGCTCTCAGTCGCTCGTCGGCCCATTCGTCGATCAACTGCTGGTCGACGCCCGGCGCGCGATCGACGATATCGAGCGGTGCATTCTCACCACGTGACGCCGGAGCGCCCTGCTCGATCGACTCGAACCTCACCGGCTCGCCAGCGCGCCGGCGACGCTTCATCAGACAGGCGTTCCGTACCGTCGTATACAACCAGGTCCGGAACGCCTCAGGGTCGGCAATCCGGCTGACGTGCTGATAAGTTTTCAGCAGCGCGTCCTGCATGACGTCTTCAGCGTCTTCCGCGTGTCCGCACGCCAGCAGACTGAAGCGGAACGCCACTTCCTGAGCGCGCATCAGCAGCCGCTCCATCGCCGCACGGTCGCCGGCCGCTGCGGCGCGCACAAGCGTGGCGTACTCGGCTCTGATCGCATCGGGACCAGTTCCACCCGTCCCAGCCTCTTTCGTGAGAACACTCACACCACACGATTGTACGAGTGGGGCCTTCGCCCCTGCCGCCCTTATTCCCTCACAGAGATGCAGGTCACACGCGGTTGGTGACAACAGCAGCCCTTTCACGTCTCATGTCACCAAATCGCCGATTCGTGCATCCCTCAGGCGATGGCGCTCAGCAAGGTGACCGTGCTCCTCCTCGTGCTATGGCTGTCAGCTACTCCAGCCATCGCGCAGGAGGTACTGACGCTAGAGGCGGCCGTTGAGGACGCTCTCTCGCACAATGCCTCGCTGCGAGGCGCGCGTGCCGGAGCGGCAGAGGCGACCGAGCGCGTGGGCGAAGCACGCGCCGGCTGGCTACCCCGACTGTCGTTTACCGAGACATGGCAGCGGAGTGATCAACCCGTCTTCGTGTTCAGCTCGCTCCTCGCCTCACGGCAATTCACCGCGGCACATTTCGCGATTGATGCTCTCAACCACCCGGATTCGACCGGATTCTTTCGCAGCTCCATCGGAGCCGAGCAACTG
>DATCXH010001268.1:0-3211 GCA_036565925.1 Vicinamibacterales bacterium | reverse complement strand
ACGGGCGCGGCCGCGGCGCTGCCGATCTGGATGGACTTCGTGAAGGTGTATCTCGATAAATACGCCGACCGGAAGAACCCGCCGCAGTTCGAAGCGCCGGGCAACATCGTGTTCGTCACGCTGGACTCCGGCGTCTCGGAGGCATTCATCAACGGCACGCAGCCCGCCGTATCCGCGACGGCAGCGCCGTCTCCGGCGCCACCAGCCACTCCCGTTCCCGTATCGGCACCAGCATCAGCTTCGCCAACAATCGAGTGATTGAGGGCCGCGTCCGCCGTCATGCGATCGCGGAGGCGCCGTCGCCTGAAGCGCGAAGACGGGCGACCCTTCAAATGTGTCGATGAGACATGTGTGTGTGGTGATGCTTCCGCCACAACACCACGCCTTCGAACAGGACGAACAGGACGAGCAGCGCTACTCCGACTCCGATCAACACCTGAATTGGATAGAAGAACGCGGCCATGATGAGGGGGACGAGGAGGAGCCCATCCATCAGCAGTAACGACATGCCACCGTCGTAGCTGACCATTTCGCTCCAGTACCGGCGCAGAAGAGTGAACACGTGGACCTCCTTCAAGCGACGCGGGTTTTTGGCTGAGCCGCATCGAGGCGGCTCCTAGATCGATTGTACGCCCACCCCATCGGAATCTGTTTCGGGGCGGCCGCTATCCTACTCCTCTTCAGGCTCGTCTGTCGTCAAAGTTCCGTTCGCTTTTTTCATCAGGTAGGTCTTGATAAACCCATCCACGTCACCGTCGAGGACTCGCGAGGGATCGCCAACCTGGACCTTGGTGCGGTGGTCTTTCACCATCTGGTAGGGCTGCAGCACGTAACTGCGAATCTGACTGCCGAACGCGATATCGCGTTTCTCTCCACCGATCTGCTCGAGCTTCGCGGCCTGTTCCTTCATCTTCAAATCGAAGAGCCGCGCCTTGAGGACTTTCATCGCCTGCGCGCGATTCTTGTGCTGCGATCGTTCGTTCTGACACGACACGACAATGCCAGTCGGCAAGTGCGTGATGCGCACCGCCGAATCGGTGACGTTGACGTGCTGGCCGCCGGCACCGCTCGACCGGTAGGTATCGATGCGCAGGTCCTTCTCATCGATGTCGACATCGACATCTTCCGGCAGCTCGGGCCAGACGAACACGGATGCGAACGAGGTATGTCGCCGCTTGTCCTGATCGAACGGCGATATGCGAACCAGACGATGCACGCCGGCCTCGGCCGACATCAGGCCGTACGCGTAGTCGCCGTTGAATGCGATGGTCGCGCTCTTGATACCGGCCTGCTCGCCAGGCTGAAAGTCGAACACCTCACGCTTGAAGCCGCGCCGTTCAGACCACTTCGTGTACATGCGAAGCAGCATTTCAGCCCAGTCCTGCGATTCGGTTCCGCCAGCGCCCGGGTGAATGGTGACGATCGCGTTCGAGCGATCGTATTCACCACCGAGCATTTTCTTGACCTCGGCCGCCTCGACTTCCTGCTGCAGCTCGTTGAGCCCGCGCTGCAGGTCGGCACCGACGTCTTCCCCGCCCTCGGCCCATTCAATGAGCACGGCGAGATCGTCCATGCGGCGGCGCAGCGAATCACGCAGCGCAAGGTCGTCTTCGACCCGGCGCCGACGCTGCATCACCTTTTGGGCGTCGGCTTGATTGTTCCAGAAGCTCGGGCTGGCGGTGATCTTCTCGATCTCGGCTAGCTGTTCGTCGAGTCGGGCACCCTCAAAGATGCCTCCGGAGTTCTGCGGCGCGCCGATTCAAGTCCTCATATCGCCGCAACAGGTCATCGAGATCCACGGTGTCCCCTCGAAAAAGTCGCTGCCAGTACGGTCAGCGCGATCGCCACGTACGCGATCACGTCGCCGATCAGCGAATACACGGTTCGGCTCGTCAGGAAGCGCGCCTCCCCGACCAAGCCCACCTGTTCAAAGATACCCGACCTTGTGATGACGCGTCCGTACGGGTCCACGATCCCGCTGATCCCGGTATTGGCGGCGCGTGCGAGATAGCGGCCCTGCTCAATGGCGCGCATCGACGCCAGTTCCCAGTGCTGATACGGCGCCGATGAGTATCCGTACCACCCATCATTGGTCACCGTCGTCAGCAACTCGCTGCCCTGCGCCACGGCGGCACGTGCCAGCGACGGAAAGACCACCTCGTAACAGATCGCGGTACTGGCGCGATGCGAGCCAACCGGCAACATCACCGGGCCGGTGCCCTCCCTGAATGGAACGAAGCGATTGACGAGCGGAGCCGCGAAGGCGATCCACTTCTGAAACGGGAAGAACTCGCCAAACGGGACGAGTTTGATTTTCCGGTACAAGGCGATTGTCTTGCCGTCGGGATCGAGCTGATATGCGGCGTTGTAGAGCTCTGAGGTCTCAATGGGCTGGCGACGAATGATCTGATCGCTGCCGAACAGAATCGGCACGTGAACCTCGCGTGCGAGCTCTCGCAGCATGGCATCACCTGCCGGATCGCCGAGCGGGTCCTCGAATGTGAATGGCGTGGACGATTCAGGCCAGATGACATACTCGGCACCGCGGCGGACCGCGTCGCGCGTCATCGCGATGTAGGTCGTGAAGATGCGCCGTGCGTGCGCAGGGTTCCACTTGTCCTCCTGCGCGATGTTGCCTTGAATGAGACCGATGCGTATCGGAGTCCCTTCTCGCGTGAGTGAGCCGTTGGCGATGCGCCATGCGCCCCATCCGCCGATCGCGACCAGCACCGCAACTGCACTCACGACCGCCGATATTCGCTGCCTCCCAGACGTGACCAGTGAGTAGGCGAGCGTGGCGTTGATATACGCGACCAGCGCGGAGAGGCCGTAGACCCCGAGTACGCTGGCAAGCTGCGCGACCGGCAGCACCGTCACCTGGCTATTGCCGAGCGGCACCCAGGGGAAGCCGGTCAGAAAGTAGCCGCGAAGATACTCAGTCGCGATCCACGCCATCGGCGCAATGAACAGGCCAGCGGCACCAACGCGCGCGACGAACCGGCTCGTGACAAGACACGCGACCGCCGGATAGAGCGCGAGGTACGCCGACAACAGGATCATGCCGACCATCGCGACAATCGGGTTGACGTCACCGAAGGCGATGATCACCGTGCCTGTCCAGTAGACCGTTCCGGCAAAGTAGACGGTACCAGTGACGAGTCCCAGGGTGAACGCGCGCAGCGGCGGTTGTCCGCGCAATGGCTCGGGCCGT
>DATCXH010000576.1:0-6794 GCA_036565925.1 Vicinamibacterales bacterium | reverse complement strand
CCACTCGATGGCACGCTGGCCGAATATGCCAGCTTCTACGAAGACGGCGTCGTCTCGATTCCCGAGGAACTCACCTACGAAGAGGCGGCATGTCTTCCATGCGCGGGCGTGACCGCCTGGCATGCGCTCTTCCGGGCCGGCCGTCCGATTCACGCCGGCGACACGGTGCTCGTGCTCGGCACCGGCGGTGTCTCCGTCTTCGCGCTGCAGTTCGCGCGTGCGGCAGGCGCGCGCGTGCTTGCGACATCATCACGGGACGACAAGATCGAGCGGCTTCGGGAGATGGGCGCCTCAGACGCCATCAACTACACGCGCACGCCGGAGTGGGAGAAAGAGGTGCTGCGCATGACCGGCCGCGGAGTAGACTGCGTGATTGAAGTCGGCGGCGGCGGCACGTTCGCGCGGTCTGTGCAATCGCTCGCTCGCGGCGGCAAGGTCTGCTTGATTGGCTTTGTGGCCGGTCGCGACGGCGACACGAGTCCCTTTCCGTTGATGTACAAAGCCGGCAATCTGCATGGCATTTTCGTCGGCGATCGCGAGATGTTCGAGGACATGAACCGCGCGATTGCGGTCAACAGGGTGAAGCCGGTCATCGATCGTGTGTTTCCGTTCGAAGAGGCGAAGCAGGCATTTGCGCATCACGCCTCTGGGCAATTCATCGGCAAGGTTGTGATTCAGATGTAGGTGTCCGGCGTTAGCCGGACGGAACGCTGAGGAGCGCACATGGATTCAAACCGACGTGAGTTCATCTTGAGATCGTCGCTGGCTGTAGCCGCCGGCGCTTTTCTGCCCGGACGGGTGTTCGCGCAGCAGGCGCCCGCCGCCACGCCGCAACCCCCGACAGTTCCGATGTTCGCGTCGGTGCGCCGCAACGTCGGCACGTTTACGGCCCGCGGCGGGACGATGGGATGGCTTGTCGGACCGGACGCAGTCGTGGTCATCGACAGCCAATTCGCCGACACCTCGAAGATGTTCCTCGATGGCTTCAAGCCGATGATCGGCGGCCGCAAAATTGACCTGCTGATCAACACACATCACCACCCGGATCACACCGGCGGCAACAAGGTGCTGCAACCATCGGTCGTGAAGATCGTCGCGCAGGAGAATGCACCCGGTCTTCAGCGCAAGCAGGCGGCGGCGCAGAAGAGCGAGGACCAGCAGGCATACGCCGACACCACCTACAAGACTGATTGGAAGGTGGACCTTGGCAGTGAGGTCGTCTCGGCTCGCCACTATGGCCCTGGTCACACCGGCGGCGACGGCGTGATCTTCTTTCAGAAGGCCAACATCGTCCACATGGGTGACCTGATGTCACATCAGCGGCATCCACGCGTTGATCGTCCCGCGGGCGCGTCGATCCGCAATTGGCTCGTCTCGCTCGAGAAAGTTGTGAAAGATCACAACGCCGACACCATCTACATCTTCGGCCACTCGAAGGTTGGCGCGCCGGTGACCGGACCGAAAGGTGATCTCCTGGCGCTGCGCGATTACTTTTCAGCCATGCTCGACTACGTACAGAAGGGCATCAAGGCAGGGAAGTCGGCTGAGGAGATCGTCAAGGCCGGCATGCCGAAGTTTGCTGAAAATGAAGGCCAGCCGCAGCTGCAGGTCGCTTACGACGAGCTGACCGCCAAGAAAGCTTAGAATCGCTAAATGGCTCGATTCCGCGTTGTTGGTGTGGTGGCCGTGCTGCTCGCAAGGGGCGCGGCCGCCAATGCCCAGGAGGTCAAGTCCGATCAGCAGGTCCTGATCGAGACTGAACAGCTCTGGGATGCGGCATTTCATCGCGGCGATGCGAAGTTCATCGAGACACTGCTCGCCGACGAGTTCATCGCCACCTACGGTGACGGCGCGCGCGGCGACAAGGCCAGAGAGCTGAGCCTGGCCACCGACAATCGACAGCAGGTCGATTCCTCCCGTCTTGACGAGTTCATCGTCAAGACCTTCGGCAACACCGCAATCGTGTGGTTCACGCAGATCCTCGTCGGTCCCGTCAATGGAAAGCCGACCGAGGTTCGCTACCGCTATGTGGATGTGTGGGTGAACCGCGGTGGCCGCTGGTTGGCTGTCGCGAGCCAGAGCACGCGACTCAATGCCAAAGAGTGAGACGGGCGACGGATTCGCCACGCCAACACAAGTGACGTCCTGATCGTGGTCGCCGCTGAGGCATTATGGCTCGGTATTGATGGCGTAGTAGGCGATCGTCTTCGTCGAGACTTCCTTCCACCAGTGGGGTGTCTTCGCAGGAATGGTGATGACGTCGCCCTTCTTTAACTGGTGCGTCTGCCCGCCAGTGAGGCTCGCCGCGCGAATCTGTCCGGGTGCAGTGTTCTTCGCGCCGACGAGCGTGCCACCGGTCACGAACGTTGCTTCACCCTCGACGATGATGAAGATGTGATTGGTCTTGTCGTGCACTTCGACTTCGCCGGCGCCGCGGCGATTGGCGAGGATGATCAGGCCTTTGTCGTTGACGATCTCGCCGCCCTTCGTCATGACCTCCGTCACCTTGCTGTTCGGCACGTAGGTGACGACGGTCGGGACACCATCAGCGCTGACGACCATGCTCAGTATTGCCACCATGGCCAGGATTTTTAGAGTCTTCATGAATAAGCTCCTCTGCCTGTCCGCCGTAGCCTGGCGAAGGCGGATGCCTCGGTGCCTCAGTGTGTCGTAATTCAATGAGAGTTGTGGCTAAGCAGACATCATCTTCTCGATCACGCCCTTGCTCGCCGCCAGCATCTCGCCAATCTTGGAGGCGTCCTTGCCGCCAGCCTCTGCGAAGTCGGGTCTGCCGCCGCCACCGCCGCCGACGATGGGGGCGAGCTGCTTGACGACCTGACCCGCAGGTACCTTCTTGGTCAGATCCGGTGTGACGCCGACGACGATCGACACCTTGCCGTCGGATGGCGAAGCGAGAACGACGACGCCGCTCTTGATCTGACCCCGGTGCTGGTCGACCAGCGCACGAAGTCCATCCTTGTCGAGTCCTGATACCTCGCGCGCAACCAGCTTGACGCCAGCCACATCGACGACCTCAGGCTGTCCGCCGCCGGAACTGGAACCGCCGGACAGCGCGGCTTTCATCTTGGCCTGCTGCAGCTCGCGGCCGAGCCGCTTGTTCTCCTCCTGCAGCAAGTCGATGCGTGCAGCGAGATCACCGGGTCGGGCGTTCAGCGCTGCAGCCGACTGCAACAGTTCGTCGCGATCCCGCTGAAACGCTTTCAACGAGTCGAGTCCGGTGATTGCTTCGATGCGTCGGACGCCTGCGGCGACGCCGCCCTCCGACACGATGACGAACAGGCCGATGTCGCCTGTCGCGCGCACGTGCGTGCCACCGCAGAGCTCCTGGCTGAAGCCCGGAATCGACACGACGCGTACCTTGTCGCCGTACTTCTCACCGAAGAGTGCCATCGCTCCCGCGGCGATCGCCTCCTGCGTGTTCTTCACGTCGGTCTGCACCGGCGTGTTCTTCAGCACCTGCTCGTTGACGATGCGCTCGATCTCGAGCTGCTGCTCGCGGGTGACCGCGTTGAAGTGGACGAAGTCGAAGCGCAGGCGATCTGGTGCAACGAGCGAGCCCGCCTGTTTCACATGCGGGCCAAGCACGGTGCGCAATGCGGCATGCAGCAGGTGCGTCGCGGTGTGATTGCGCCGCGTCGCGTCGCGGACGGCGCTGGCCACCGACGCGGTGACCGGGTCACGTCTGGTAATGGTTCCGCTCTTCACGGTGACCGCATGCAAACGAGGCCATCCGCCGGCGCGGAGCACGCCCGTCACCTGCGCGTCGCCTTGCGGGCTCGTGATCGTCCCTTCGTCCGACACCTGGCCGCCCGCCTCGAGATAAAACGGCGTCGCCGACAGCGCGACGAAACCCTCTTGCCCGGTCTTCAAGGATTCGATCTCCTGCCGACCGGCGTCGAACACGGCAATGATCTGCGTGTTGACCTCCGTGGATTCGTAGCCGCGGAAGACGTTGTCACCGATTCGATCGAGCTCCTGCCGAAGCGCATCGCTCGCGGTCCATGCGGTGTCCCGCCATGCGCTGCCCTTGAACGTGCTCTTGGCGCGCGCCTTCTCACGCTGACCTTCCATGGCACGTTCGAAGGCCTCTTTGTCGAATTTCAGTCCGCGGGCTTGCACCGTGTCTTCGATGAAGTCGATCGGCAGTCCGTGTGTGTCGTAGAGCCTGAAGGCGATGTCTCCGGAGAGAACGCCACCGGACGAAGCGGCGCGTTCGAGCGCCTCTTCGAGACGAGGGAGACCGCCAGTCAGCACCGCGTCGAAGCGGTCCTCCTCACTGCGGATGACTTGAACGATGGCCTCGCGTCCGGACCGCAGCTCGGGATACGCATCGCCGTACTCGCGAACGAGTGTGTCTACGAGCGTATAGAGAAACGGTTCTTTCATCCCGAGGTGCTTGCCGTGGCGCATCGCCCGTCGCATGATCTTGCGCAGAACGTATCCACGGTGCTCGTTCGACGGCACGACGCCGTCGGCGATGAGGAACGTCATCGCGCGCATGTGGTCGGCGACCACTCGCATCGACACGTCGGTCTCCGACATCGTCCCGTGGTGAGTCGTCCCGGCGCGTTCTCCGATTGCGGCGAGCAGCGGGGTGAAGGTGTCGGTGTCGTAGTTCGACAGCGTTCCTTGCAGCACCGCGGTCACACGCTCGAGACCCATTCCCGTGTCGACCGATGGCGCAGGCAGCGGGTTGAGTGTGCCGTCCTGCTGACGGTCGAACTCCATGAACACGTTGTTCCAGAGCTCGACGTAGCGGTCGCAGCTGCACTCCATGCCGCGACAGGTTCGTCCGCCGGCTTCCTCGAGGCAGGTAATTTCTGCGCCGCGGTAGTAATAGATTTCAGAAGACCGTCCGCACGGGCCGGTGTCGCCAGGTTGCCAGAAGTTGTCGTCGGACCCGAGCTCGCCAATGTGGTCAGCAGGCAGATACTTGCGCCAGAGGTCGTAGGCTTCATCGTCGCGCTCGATGCCGGCTTCGCCTTTGAAGATCGTGACGAACAGCCGATCTTTCGGCAACTTCCACTCCGCGGTGAGGAGAGTCCATGCGAACGGAATCGCCTCCTTCTTGAAGTAGTCGCCGAATGAAAAGTTGCCCAGCATCTCGAAGAATGTCTGGTGCCTGAACGACGGCCCGACGTTGTCGAGATCGTTGTGTTTGCCGCTGACGCGCATGCACTTCTGCACGGTCGTCGCCCGCTTGTAATCGCGCTTCTCCTTCCCCAGGAACACGTCCTTGAACTGGTTCATCCCGGCGTTGGTGAAGAGCAGCGTCGGGTCGTCGTGGGGGACGAGCGGAGAACTGGGAACGATGCGGTGGCCGTTCCGCTCGAAGTACTTGAGGAATGAAGCGCGAATCTCCTTGGAGGTCATTGGTTCTATTGTAGGCCTCAGGCGGGTCTGAAGACCGCCTCTACGAGCGCTGAAGGCGCCGCAAGTGGGCGAGGATGCGGTCGCTGTCGAAGCCCTGGGCGCTCAGGTAACGAAAGAGACGCTGGAACTCGCGGTCGTCGGCGATACGCTCGCGGCCGCGCATGCGCTTCTCGAGGCAGGCTGAGAGGAGCGCATCGGGATCGATGTCCTCAAACACCTGATCGACGACTCTCGCCGCGATCGACTTATCGATACCCGCCGCCTCGATCTGCTGCAACACTCGTCGTCGTCCTCGATTGCGCCCACCGGCCTGCGTTCTCGCAATGGCGCCGGCGACGCGTTCGTCGTCGATGCTGCGTTCGGCCTTGAGCCGGTCCACGGCCTCGTCTATTGAGTCACGGCTCTCGCCGCGTTTGGCCAGGCGCTGGCGGATTTGGGCTTCAGACAGCTCGCGCCGCGCGAGCATCCTGAGGGCGATCAGATACGTGTCGTGGGACACGCATCAGTCTATGCAATTCAAATTGCACAATTCAAAAGCAAACGCCTATCCACGAAAGCGCTTCGGCTGGAGTATTACCCGCCGAAGCGCGTGATCTCAGGCGCTTTGCCACCGCTGGCTTGCCCGACCTTGGCCATCTGCTCGCGAGCCATGTCGGCCGTGGTGTGGATGCCCTGGACCTTGAGCTTGAACTCGTCGACATTCGAGCACCAGCGCAGGGCCTCTTCGTATGAAACCATGCCTGTTTCGTAGAGGCTGAACACCGACTGGTCGAAGGTCTGCATCCCGTACTGCGACGTGCCCTGTGCAATCGCGCCGTGAATCAAGTGCGACTTTTCCTTGTCGAGGATCGCGTCGCGAATGTAGGCCGTGCTGATCAGGACCTCGACGGCGGGCACGCGGCCCTTGCCGTCTGCACGTGGGATCAGGCGCTGGGAGACGACCGACTTCAACACGCTGGCAAGCTGGATGCGGATCTGTTTCTGCTGATGCGGGGGAAAGACCGCGATGATGCGATTGATGGTCTCCGTCGCATCGAGCGTATGCAGCGTCGAGAACACGAGGTGGCCGGTTTCAGCGGCGGTCAGTGCCGTCTGGATCGTTTCGTGGTCGCGCATTTCGCCGACGAGGATGACGTCCGGATCCTGGCGCAGCGCGCTGCGCAGCGCTTGTGCGAACGAGTTCGTGTCTACCCCGATCTCGCGTTGGTTGATGATCGAGCGGTTGTCCCGATGCAGATACTCGATCGGGTCCTCGATCGTCATGATGTGTGTGGTACGCGTCGAGTTGATCTCGTCGATGAGCGCGGCGAGCGTCGTGCTCTTGCCGCTACCGGTGGTTCCGGTGACGACGACGAGGCCGCGCTCTTCCTCGGCGATCTTCTTGAGGACCTTCGGCAGCA
>DATCXH010000055.1:0-2137 GCA_036565925.1 Vicinamibacterales bacterium | reverse complement strand
AAGGTGGTGAGCGATCCGTTTGCCGGCATTGAGGTGTAGCCGTGGCTGACTCCCGACGCGACCTGCGCTCACCAATCGATCCCGCGATCAACACGCCGGGACGAGAGGGCCTCACCGGCACCGCACCGGCCAGTCTGTATGCGCCGTCACTCGAGCGTGAGGCGATCACCATCGCACCCGACTTCGCCCCGCCCGATGCCCAGCCCGCCTGGAGACAGGATTTCCCGGTGGACTGGCCGCAGGATCTCTACGTCGAGCGACGCGACTTCATGAAGTTCCTGGTGTTGACAAGTGCGGCGTTCGCGGTCGGACAGATCTGGATCGGTGTCCAGAACTGGTATCGGCGGCACAGCGGCCAGCCGCCCGTTCGCCGGATCGCATCGATGGATGACATCGCCGTCGGCGCAGCGATCGGATTTACCTATCCTGACGAACACGAACCATGCCTGCTGGTGCGCCTGACAGCGAACGAGTTCGTCGCGTTCGGCCAGAAGTGCACGCACCTGTCGTGCGCGGTCGTCCCGCGGCCGGCCGAGGGAAGTTTCTATTGCCCGTGCCATGAGGGACGCTTCGACCTTCGCACCGGGGTCCCCACGGCTGGTCCGCCACAGCGTCCGCTGACCCGCATCGTGCTCGACACGCGGGGACGTGATATCTACGCGGTAGGCGTCGAAGAACGGACCGTATGAGCGCTTTGATGAGACGCCCGTTCAGTCGGGAGCAACGGCTCACGATCATCCACGGCATGCTGATGTTCGTGTTGATCGTCCTGGTGCTGCAGCTGTGGCTGCTCAGTGCCACGATGAATGCCTGGCTCGGCGGAGACGACTCCAGTGTGTGGCCCGCCGCCGGGGCAAGTGCGGCATGTCTCGCACTGAACGCAGGCCTGTACCTCTATCTCGTACGCATGGAGCGGATGCGAAAGGGCCGGCTCTAGACGTGCGGTCCTGAATCGCCTACACGGATTGCACTCCCCAGGTCAGGACGTCCATCCGCTTCGCGAAATGCAGCAACGGCGCAACTGCGGGTAGCGTGATGCCCGCGGCGGTTGCCATGGTGTTCACGGCAATCTGCGCGTCAGCAATCTGCAGTGGCCACGGCTTGTGATGAATGTTCAACCGGCGCGGTTCGCCTGAACGAGTCGTGGTGTAGAGGCAATAGCGCTCGGTGAGAAAGTACTCGAGTGTCCCCGGGACCGCCGACGAGGCCGAGCCGATCGGCTCATAGCTGCTCAAGAACTGGGCGGTCACCGCCGACCGGCGAGCGCTGCGATAGGTGACGCGTCTCCCATCGGTGTGCACCGACATCGCGGCGCGAAAGTACGGCAAATCGAACATCGTCCGCGCACCGATGACGGCGAGGGTGCTGCCCGCATCGAGGCTGAAGAAGTACACGCCAGGCTTTTCGTCGAGCGTCACGTACGTGCGGACGTTCAGTTCTGGAAACGCCGACAAGCCCGGCAGTGATGGCACGGCTCGGGGGCCGACATTGGTCATGTGAAACGGAATCACGCCGATCCATGCCTGGCCCGCGAAGAGATCGAGCGGCAGTTCTGGCGGCAGCTTGCGAGCGAGCAGATCCGGATCGATCGGCCAGTGCGCAAACAACAGGTCATGCCAGGTCTGGGTCATGATCCATGGCCTGTCGGGGACAGGCCATGGCCGATGCACGGTGTGTGCGAGAAGTTCGTTGGGGTCCGGAAAGTCGCTCACTCGCGCGACGCGGGAGCCGCGGGCCTCAGGTTGTTGTAGACGGCTTCGACGAACTGATCCTTCGTCCAGCCCGGTGCGCTGCCGTACAACCCGTCGTACTCCATGGTTGGATTCGCGGCTTTCACCTGCGCCAACGTCAACCCGCGCTTGACCATGTCCTGAATACGGTCCCGGATGATCGTGACCATGTCGCGATACTCGACGAGATCGGCTTCGTCCGAGATGCGTCCATGGCCGGGTACGAGCATCGTCCCGCCTTCCGTTTTCTCGCCGGCAATCACCAGTGCGAGAAGCTGGTTCAGTCCATCGAGCACGCCGTTGATGTGACCACCGCGCTGCGCGTCGATCACCGGATAGCTGACCGTCGAATACAGATCGCCGGTGGCAATGACGTCCGAGCGTCGGAAGAACACGAGCGTATCGCC
>DATCXH010000522.1:0-3492 GCA_036565925.1 Vicinamibacterales bacterium | reverse complement strand
CGGCAGGCCTTCGAAGTTCGACGACTGAACGAAGCAGTCGAACATCTCCATCAACGCCACCGCATCAGTGCGCCAGCCAGTGAAGATCACGCGATCGAGGATGCCCAGCGCCCGCGCCTGCTCCTTGAGCTCCGCTTCCAGTGAGCCGCCGCCGACGATCATGAATCGCGCGCCAGGATGTGCGGCGGCCACGACCGGCACAGACGCGAGCAACAGGTCCAGCCCCTTCTGCGGTTCGAGCCGACCGACGGTGCCAACGACGAACTGGTCTGGCGCAAAGCCGAATTCGCGGCGCAACGCGGCGATGCCGGCAGGGCCGATGGGCGGACGCGGGTTGATACCGTTGTGAATGACGGCGACCTTGTCGGGCGACAACCCCTCGTAATGCAGCAACTCCTCGCGCGTGTGATTCGACACAGCGACCACCTTGTCAACGAGCCGCGAGGCGACGTTCTCCGCCATCATCCATCGCCGTTCGATCGGGTAGTTCTTGCAGTGATCGGTATGGACCATGACCGGCACTCCGGCGAGGCGTGCGCCAATCAGCCCGTCGATAAACGCCGTCGTATTGTGCGTGTGCACAATGTCCACACGCTCGCGTCGCAACAGGCGTCCAAGCTCGAAGCCGCGCATGTACTTGCCGAACCGCGTCTGGTTCTCGCAGTAAATGACCGGGATGCCGTCGGCTTCCACTTCGTCGGCCAACGGCCCGCGAACACTCAGACAGCACACCGTGAACCGATAGCGCTCGGGATCGACGTAGCGGCACAGGTCGGCTATAACACGTTCCATGCCACCGATGCTCATGCCGAAGGTGGCTTGCATCACGTGAATACGACGGTCCTCCACTGGGGTCCTCATCGGGTGCCCGCATCGACGCGGGAGGAAACGGCCGCCAGGCTCTTGACCAAGCCGGCGGCGACCACGCGACGGCCGGCATCGTTCAAATGCGCGCCGTCAGAGCTATACGCGGCCGCCAGATAGGGCACACCGGCGCGCGGGGGCGTCTGCTGCTCGAGTGCCGCGATGTCGAACAACGCTGCCCGCGAGCCGTACTCCTGTCGAATCATCTTGTTCAACTCTTCGCGCGCCGCATTGTCCAGATCGGTCGGAACCGGCATACGGAGTAACCGTCGAATTGATGCCTTCCAGTCGGTGTCCTCCACAACCAGCGGCACTGTGGTATGGATGAGGGTCAAGTTGGGAAACTGGCGGGACACCTGGGTCATGGCGTCCTTGTACGCGGAGAAGACCGACTTGACGTCAGTGTCCTTCTGGATGTCCCAGAAACAGAACTTCATCAGCGCGATGTCGGCGCGAGCCCCCGCACCTGCGTTGAGCGCGCCGGTGAACCCATTGATCTTCGACATCGGATCGCCGTTCTGACCGACCTTCTCGTGCCACAGCGCCGGCCCAGTCGCCATTGCCGCGCCGGTTTCCACAATGGTCATCGCCGGATAGCCTTCGGCCGACGCGATGCGACGCAGTCCGTCGAGGATGTTCTCCCCGACCGATTGATGCGCGAAAAAGACGGCGCGGGATCGCGCCGCATCCCACTCCGGGCGGCCGACAGACGATGACTGCGAGTGATTCATAGGATTGGTCTCTGACGCTCCAGAACAGGCGGATACAAAACAGGCCAGTGCCCCAAGGAGCGCGAGCGAAGAACTGGTGCGTACGCGCATCATGCGGGCTGACGGCGAGCCTGACCGCGGGCGATCCGGCTGTACCAGTCGCACACGGATGTGAAGAGCGCTTGCTGCCACGACTCCTCGGTCAAAATGTGGTTGGCCTTCGGGATCGTTTTCAGCTCGAACGGGAGTCGCGAACGGTCGGATCCAAAGCGCGTCAGGTGTTCCTGGAACTCCTGCCACAGGTAGTCGTTTTCCCCGTACACGAACAGGAGACGCTTCCGGCGCTTGCACGCGGTCAAAATCGATTTGATCAGCGGCAGGTTGATGTTGCTGTCATCGTCTCCCGGCATCGACGCGTCCCCACCCAGACGACCTACGTGACGCTGCAGCTGGACCATGAACACGTGCGCCATGGTGCGGTAGTCGGTCTTCATGCTGAGTAGCCGCGACCACGACGCCAACTTGAACAGCTTTCGACGATACGCCGCCGAATCGCGCTCGATGATGGCGTTCGGCAGGTCGGCGGTTCGTCTCGTGACCGATGAAAAGGTGATCGGCGTGCCAATCAGGAACATCGCATCGACAGCAGGATGATCGACGCCGGCAAACACCGCGGTGGTGGCGCCGCCGCACAACCCGCCAAGGATGATTCGCGATACGCCGGTCGTGCGCTGCATGAACTCAATTGCCGCGAGTGCATCGTCCTTCCAGACGCCTCGCTGGATGTGACCGTAAGCCTCCAAGATCGACAGTCCCGTCTCCTGCGTTTCGGCCTCCCATATGCCGTCACTCTCACCGACGCCACGGGCATCGAACCTCAGGACCGGAACTCCCATCGCCGTCAGCTCGTTCGCGAGCTTGATGTACAGCCGATGCGAACCGCCTCGGTCGACGGGTCCTTGATTCAACAGAATCACGCCATGCGCTGCGGGCCTGTTGGTCTCGTGCAACGAACCGACCAGGTTGAAGCCCGCGAAATCGAACGAGACGGGCACGCCGGTGTCGAGCGCGTGCACAGGGACTCCGACGCTCACTGACCCCTCCGTCCGACTTGTCGCTCGAGCCACGAGACGATGGCATCGATCACGGCTTTCGGTGGCGTCATGTCTGCTTTGGGCTCCTTCCAGAACGGCGGAAATGGTGTCCGAACGATCTCGGCACTCGACGTCGCAATGCGCAAAGCGGGCGTGGCCACGACCAGTGCGCGTCCCTGAAATGCGGTCAACTGCTCCGCGGCTCGCTGTTGCTCGAGACCCTCGAGAAATTTGTGAGACAGCAGATATCCATTCGCGCTGACGAACTCACCAGCCGCGAGCATCTCGAGAAGCTGCTCGCTGGTCTGAACCACCTGACCGTGGATCACCATCTGCGTCGTCAAGTTCACGCGCAAAAGATTGCGTGCATAGGCCGAGGTGTCGAGCACTGGCTCGATCAGCGCGATCGGATGCTGCGGCCGCTTGCTGGCGAATTCGAGCACGCACGTCGCGCCGAGCCGCGCACCAACCAATGCTGGAGCGGTCTCACCGGTGCGATCGATCACCAGCTTGACGGCGGCGGCAATGTCGTTGACGCGCGACGCCAGCGTCGTCTCTTCATAGGCACCATCGCTTTCAGCCTGGCCCGTGTACTCAAAGCGAAGCACCGCAACGCCGCGCGACGCCAACGTCCGCGCGAGAAACATATACGTACGGTGACACCAGGCGCGCTCCTCGCCATCGGCGGTGCACAACACGACAGCGCCTCGCTGTGCATCCGCCGGATGATGGAGCATGCCGTGGAGCCGCGCGTCACCCGAGCGGAACTGCAACGGCTCCTCGAGCCCTTTAGCCGTTAGCGCGAACATTCAACCCCACCACCG
>DATCXH010000551.1:0-2260 GCA_036565925.1 Vicinamibacterales bacterium | reverse complement strand
TGCGATCCCACGAGGCTATCCAGGCAGTAGGGCTGGCGAGTCACGGCACCTTGAGCGGCGTGCTTCCGGCGGGCACGCGTTTCATGACTACTCAGATGCACGCCGATCGCGCAAACGAGCCGGCACTCATGGATCTCACCGTCTATCAGAACGTCGTCAGCCCGGGATTTTTCGAAGCGTCCGGCATCTCGCTCGTGCGCGGCAGGGATTTCGGGGACGTCGATCGCGCAGCGGGTGTCGAGGTCGCCATCCTCAATGAGGCCGCCGCCCGGCTGTTGTTCGGAAACGACGACCCCATCGGCAAGCGGATCGGCCCGGGACGCCAGGGTCCCACCAACATCGAAGTCGCCGGCGTGGTGGAGAACGCGAAGTACCTGAGCGTGCGAGAAGCGCCGCTACCGACCGTGTACTTGCCGTTCCGGGACGGCAGCCCGATGACGTTGCACATCAAGGCGCGTGGGGACGCACGTTCGGCGTTGGGCGTGGTCGAGGAGCAACTGCGGGCACTGGACCCCACGTTGCCGCTCTTTCACGTGCAGACCATTGATGCCCGCGTAGACGATGCGCTTCGTCAGGAACGGCTGGTGTCAACATTGGCGACCACTCTGAGCGTGTCGGCCATGCTCATTGCCGCCGTCGGCCTTTACGGCCTGATCACTTTTTCGGTCGCTCAACGAACGCGTGAGATAGGAATACGAATCGCGGTCGGAGCAGCGCCACGTCAAATACTGTCGATGATCCTCGCGCGAGCCTGTGTGCTCGTGGCAGGGGGAATCGCTCTCGGTCTCCCGGTGTCGCTGGCCTCCCTTCGCGCCGTCGCCAGCTTTCTCTACGGCGTGACTCCCTCGCAACCGACGATTCTGGCGGTCGTGCTCGCAATCGTCATCGTCATCGCCCTCGTGGCCGCTCTCATTCCGGCGAGCCGTGCGGCGCGAACTGACGCGTGGAACGCGTTGCGCTCCGAATAGGCAGGCCGACCCCCTCTCCGCAGTCGCATCCGACGCCGGGCGCTGCAACCATCGCTCTCAGAGCTACGCTGCAGCCCCCTTCAACAAGGAACTGATCGATCGCGGTCGCGAGCTCCGGCGGCCGCCGCGCCTGACCTCACGTCATCTTCTCGCAGCAACTTTAAAGGATCACAGGCTGACGGCCTTGCTCCGGCTGCGCGTGAGGGCGGCTGTGTCAGTCTCTCTCGTCCGCGATAACACTGGTCGCCAGCACCAACAACATTCGAATGTCGTCAGTGCGCCAAGGTCGGCGGGGCTCCTATAGGGTTGGATCGGAGTGATTTGCCTTGGTATTCCGCGTTTTCACAAATTCATCCCACACTACCCGTAACGTGCTGGACTATTGAAAAAGAGCGTTCCGGTCTCGATAATGTCGAGCCAAGGACGGCTCCCATGCCCACCCTTGACTGCCCTCGTTGCCATGCGAAAACCGCGCGCGCGCTCGAGTACCCCAGTGCGTTCGCACAAGTGAACTACTACCGATGCCCAAACTGCGCGCACGTCTGGACCACCCCGAAGGATGACCCGACGCGCATCACGCACATCACGCCGCCCGACATGAAAAAGCCGCAGACCGATTGACCTGCACATCACCAACCTTTGCAATATTGCTGTCGGCCATTCGCATCACTCCCGAGACTTCGCGTGCTTGGCGAGCACGTCGCGGATCGCTTGCGCGATCTTGATTGCCAGTCCGTCGAACGACGCCTGGGAGGAAGTCGAGAAGCTGGATCAGTCGATAAACGAGCGAGTGATCGCAGCCGAGGATGTTAGCAGCCCGTGGTGAAACTCTGCACGGCCTCGAGCATGCGGAGAAGCGGTTGACCGCGACGCGCTCCCGGCGCAGAATGAACGCGCTCGGTCGGAGCATCCACGTCCGCGGAAAGGGCTGCGCCCACGACCACGATCGATTCGCACATCGCGATCCATCGTCCTCTTTCAGCCTGGTGCGGACGCAGGCACGCGAAAGGGGATCCGCATGCCCGGCACGTCCGATCCGTACGCCGCCTTCCGGCTCAATTTAGAACAGCAACGTAAGCGCGCGAAGGATCTGCTCCGCGCGGTCCGCGCGGGCGATGCGGTGGCGCGCCGGCGTCTCGCCGACGCTGTCGCTCTCCTGGTGCCAGATGCCGTGACGATCAAGCTCGCCGATGCACAGTTCGCGATCGCCCGTGAGCTCGGGTTCAGGACGTGGCGTGGCCTCCGAACCCATGTGATGGCGCAGGCCGCTGCGCGTGAGGCGATCACGCAGC
>DATCXH010000803.1:0-5298 GCA_036565925.1 Vicinamibacterales bacterium | reverse complement strand
CGCCGCCGCCATCGCCTCTTCGATCAGGTGCACTTCGCTGGCCTTGGCGCGATAGGCACTGTCCTTCACCGCACGTCGCTCCACCTGAGTAATCTCCGACGGCACGCCGATGACGACGCGCGGGCGGACGAAGCTCTTGCGACGGTGCGCTTTCTTGATGAAGTAGCCGAGCATTTTCTCGGCGGCTTCGAAGTCGGCGATCACGCCGTCGCGCATGGGTCGAATCGCGGTGATGCTGCCGGGTGTCCGGCCGAGCATCTCTTTCGCGTCGTTGCCGACGGCCTCGATCTGATCATTGACGTTGTTGACGGCGACGATCGACGGTTCGTTGAGGACGATGCCGGAACCGCGGGCGAACACGCAGGTGTTGGCCGTACCGAGATCAATCGCCAGATCGTGAGAGAAGAGGGATAGCGCGCCGAGCAACATTCGAGGCCTCTTTCGTTCCTTGTGCAGGTGTGTGGTGGTTTGGTCAGTTCCGGTGAGCGGCACTGAGGCAAGGGATGTGCCCACCAACTCGGCCATAACTGCACGCCGAAATGGCTGGAATCTGCACACGCCTGCAGTCCGTCGCGGCGTACGGGTGTTGGCTCGTGTCGCGGGTTTGACGTCCCCAATTCCAAATCCGTCATCGCCGGTTGTCACTTGTCGCAGACCGTTGGGGGTCAGACCCCGGGTCAGACCCCGGTCTGACCCCAGTCGGCGTATAGTTCGCGCATGCGGAATGCCCTCGCGGGTCTCGTCGGATTAGTTGTTGCGTTCAGCGTGTTTGCGGCTGCCGCCCAGGAAGGCCATCCCCTGACCGGGACCTGGTCCGGCGACTGGGGACCGAGCGCGGCGCAGCGAACTCACATCACGATGGTGATGAACTGGGACGGCAAGAGCGTTACTGGGACGATTAATCCCGGGCCCGACGCAATCCCCGTTGACACTATCGGGCTCGACGTCACCAAGTGGACCGTCCGATTCGACGCTAATGTCAAGAACGCATCCGGGCCCGTCCGGATTACGGCTGAAGGCCGACTCGACGACATCGCGTCGGCACATCGCACCATCTCCGGAACCTGGCAACAGGGCTCGACCAAGGGCGATTTCAAATTGACACGAGACTGAGCATGCGCTGGGGTCTGATACTCGTCATCGCCCTGAGTGGCGTCGCACTCTCCGCGCAACGATCCGCGATCTATGACACCGAACGTCAAGTGCGGCTCGAAGGCGCCGTGACACGCGTGGAGTGGGTCAATCCGAGCGCATTCGTATTCATCGACGTCCGCGACGGCAGCGGCGTGATCGCGAACTGGGCGGTCGAGGTCGGCAACCCGATCGAGCTCGAACGCCACAAGTGGACGCGCCGCTCGCTTCGCATCGGTGATCTCGTCACCGTAGACGGGTCGCCGGCGCGAGGACCGAACCGCCAGGCACTGGCGCGATCGATCGTGCACAAGACGAGCGGCAAGCGTCTGTTCGAGGTAGCGTCTGCGCGATCGACTAATACTGGCCGTGCTGCGCCAACGCCTCGCTGGCCCGATGGACACGTTCGCCTCGGTCCAGCTCCCGGACAGAACGGTTACTGGGCAGCCGTTGGCCCAAGGGCGCTGATCGATTCCACAGCGGGCAACGTGCGTGTGAACGACGAAGGCCTTCTCTCGAACCTGACCGACGCCGATCGCATCGCACCGATGCTGCCCTGGGCGAAGGCGGTCTACCTTCATCGTCAGCGAACGCTGCTCAAAGACGATCCGATCGCGCGCTGCATGCCGCCTGGCGGTCCACGCCAGTTTCAAATGGCGAACGGCGTGCAGTTGATCGAACAACCCGAGCTCGGACGCCTTCTCGTCCTCATGGGTGGCGGCAATCGCAACTGGCGGGTCATCTATACCGACGGCCGCCCGCAGGGCCAGGCCGCCGAAGTCGTCCTCACCTATTACGGCACGTCGGTCGGCCGCTGGGAAAAGGACACGCTGATCGTGGATTCGATCGGCTACAACGAACGCTTCTGGTTCACCAACGGCGGTCTGCCGCACACCGAAGCGCTGCATCTGACCGAGCGATTCTCGCGTCCCGACCTCAACACCCTGAAGTACGAGGTCACCGTTGACGATCCCCGCACCTACACACGGCCGTGGACCGGTGGCTGGACGCTGCAGTGGGTGGCCGGGGACATCGAGGAGTATTTCTGCGAAGAAGGGAACACACCATGATTCGTTTCGCGCGTGTTGCCGCGGCGCTGTTCGTCGGCGTGCTTGGCGTCGGTACATCCGTCCTCGCGCATCACTCGTTCGATGCCGAGTTCGATTCCAACAAACCCGTCACCATCACTGGCGTCGTCACGAAATTGGATTGGGTGAACCCGCACGCCTATGTCTATCTGGACACAAAAACCGCCAGCGGTGAGGTGAAGCGCTACAAAGTCGAGATGGGGCCGCCTTACGCGCTGGTGCGCGGCGGATGGAAGCGCGACACGCTGAAGGTCGGCGACACGGTCACCGTCGAAGGCGCCGCCGCAGCGAAGGACGGCAGCGACTACGCCGGCTCCATGCCGACGACACAGATGCGACTGGCCAGCGGACAGAAGTTGACGATGAGGTAGATGTGAAGAGACTGGTCTGCGCAGCGATCATCGCGATCGCGAGCTCGATGTCGCTCCACGCTCAGGAAGGGCGACTCAGCCTCGGCTCGACGAAGGATCAGAAAGGCTATTGGGAGATCCGCCCTGGTCTTGGCGGCACACCACGTGCAGCAGACGTCCCGTTCCAGCCGTGGGCGCGCGCGCTCTATGACTATCGCCAGTCGCGCACCGACCTGTATCCACCACTGGTCCGCTGCAAGCCTTCCGGCGGACCCGGATTCTTCAACGCCCCTGGTTTCGAGATTGTCGAAGTCCCGGAACAGCAGCGGGTCTTCATCCTCAACATCGCCGGCCCGCACTCATGGCGCGTGATCTACACCGACGGCCGTCAGCATCCGACGGATCTGCGGCCGACATATCTCGGCCACTCCGTGGGTCGCTGGGAAGGCAACACACTGGTCATCGATACGGTGGGATTCAACGAGAAGCAGTGGATGGTCGGCAGTTATCCGACGACCGAACGCCTGCATCTCGTCGAGCGCATCTCGCGCCCCGACGTGAAGACGTTGAACTACGAAGCGACAATCGATGATCCGGGCGCATACACCGCGCCGTGGTCGCTCAAGTGGACGATCAACGCGACGTCGAAGTCTCAGTGGATCCCCGACGGCGAGATCTTCGAATACATCTGCCAAGGCGACAACTGACGCGGCAAACCCACTGACCCCTGTCGCAAGGGTCCTTCGAGGTCGGTGCGAAGGGTCTTACGCGGGGTCGGTGCAAGCCTGGTGCATGTCGGTGCGAGGCGTCTGACGCTGGTCGGTGCGAAGACCCTTCGGCGGGTCGGTGCAAGACGACTGACGCTTGTCGGTGCGAGGACCCTTCGGCGGGTCGGTGCAAGCGTGATGCTTGTCGGTGCGAGGAACTGACGCTTGTCGGTGCAAGCCTGATGCTTGTCGGTGCGAGGCGTCTGACGCGGGTCGGTGCGAAGACCCTTCGGCGTGTCGGTGCAAGACGGCTGACGTTCGTCGGTGCGAAGGGTCTGACGCGGGGCGGTGCAAACCTCTGCATGTCGGTGCGAGGCGTCTAGCGCTTGCCGTTCAGCCTGACGCATGTCGGTGCTCATCTCTCGCGACGTACGGCTGGGCGGCCGGGTGTCTCGCGGAGCGAGGCAATTCGAGGCATGCCGAGCGGCGTCAGCGGTGAAAGCAAAAGGTCGGCTCAGGCGATCAGCGCCCTACTCTTCCATCTTCTTCGGCCGCATGTTCGACGGGAGGATTCGCTTTCGCAAGCGGATCGACTTCGGTGTCACTTCCACGAGTTCATCGTCATTGATGAACTCGATGGCTTGCTCGAGACTGAGAATGCGCGGCGGGATCAACCGGATGGCTTCGTCAGCGGTTGACGCGCGCATGTTGGTCTGCTTCTTCTCTTTCGTGACGTTCACGTCCATGTCGTTGGGGCGCGAATTCTCGCCGACGATCATGCCTTCGTAGACGGCCACCTGCGGCTCGACGAAGATCTCGCCGCGCTCCTGCAGGTTGTAGATGGCGTATGCAGTCGCCACTCCGGCACGATCGGCGACCAGCGCGCCGGTGGCCCGCGACGGAATCGCTCCGTGCCACGGCTCCCAACCGGAAAACAGCGTATTCATGATGCCGGTGCCCTTGGTGTCAGTGAGGAACTGCGACCGGAAGCCGATCAAGCCGCGCGACGGTATCCGGAATTCCAGCCGGACACGTCCGCTGCCGTTGTTGACCATCTTGGTCATGACGCCCCGGCGCGTACCGCTCTGAGCGATGACGACGCCCTGGAACTCTTCGGGGACGTCGATGATCAGTTCCTCGACCGGCTCGACGCGGACACCATCTATTTCCTTCGTGACGATGTCCGGCCGCGAGACCTGCACCTCGTACCCTTCGCGGCGCATCATCTCGATCAAAATGGAGAGCTGCAGCTCACCGCGCCCGATCACCTTCAGCTGTTCAGGAGAGTCGGTGTCCTCGACACGGAGCGACACGTTGCCCAGCAGTTCGCGGTCCAACCGATCGCGAAGGTTCCGCGACGTGACGTACTGGCCATCGCGACCGGCCATCGGTGACGTGTTGACGCCGAAGATCATCGACACCGTCGGCTCGTCGATGGCAATCGGCGGGATCGGGACATGGTTGTCGGGGTCGCTGATCGTCTCGCCGATGGTGATGCCCTCGATCCCGGCGATGCAGACGATGTCGCCGGCGGCGGCCTGTTCGACTTCCGCGCGCTTCAGCCCATCGAACGCGAACAGCTTGGTGACCTTGGTCAGCTCGATAGCGCCACCGAGCTTCAGCACCGACACCGGGCCATTCAGCTTCACCGTGCCGTTGAAGATGCGGCCGATCGCGATTCGCCCGAGATAGTCGCTCGAGTCCAGGTTGGCCACCAGGATCTGCAGCGCCGCGGCTGGATCGCCCTTCGGCGGCGGCACGTGGTCGACGATCGCGTCGAACAGCGGCCGGAGATTCTCACCGGGCTTAGCCAGGTCCGTCGTCGCGACGCCGTCACGGGCATTGGCATAGAGAACGGGAAACTCGATTTGCTCCTCGGTGGCATCGAGGTCGATGAACAGATCGTAGACCTCGTTCAGCACCTCCTTCGGACGCGCATCACCACGATCGATTTTGTTGAGGACGACGATCGGCGGCAGCCCGCGCTCGAGCGCCTTGCGCAGCACGAAGCGCGTCTGCGGC
>DATCXH010000799.1:0-8767 GCA_036565925.1 Vicinamibacterales bacterium | reverse complement strand
CGATACTCGCACCCGCGAGGCTGGCCAGTGGGACCGTTGAGAACGGGCCGGCGGTGATGGTGACGCCCAGTACGATCGCCAGCATGGCGCCGAGCGAGGCACCCGCAGACACGCCGAGAGTGAACGGTGTGGCGAGCGCGTTGCGCAGCAGTGCCTGGAAGACGACTCCCGCGGTCGCGAGCGCCGCGCCAGCAATCACTCCTGCGATGACCCGCGGCATCCGCGCGATGAAGAAGATCTGCGCGTCCACGTTCTCGCTGAACGGGATAGACCGATCGAACACGCGAGCGATGCTGATCGGCGAACTGCCGACCAGAGGCGCGACCAGACACGTGATGACCAGGAGCACCCCAAAGCCGACGAGAGTCTTGAGTAGTCGCGTCCGGATGGGGCTCGGAGCCACGCGCGCGAGATCGTCGCCTGCCGGCGTTCTTGTCGCGGCCACTGAATCGAGCGTTCCTCCGCGAACACGGTTCATTGCACTCGCCTCAGCGGCGTGACGGTCACGTGACCCGCCGGCGCGTGGAAGCTGACATCGGCTTCGACGTCGTAGATGCGGCGGATCGATGCGGCAGTCAGGACATCTCGCGTCGGACCTTGAGAGACGACTCGTCCCTCGCGCATCAGAATCAGCCGGTCGCACAGTGATGCGGCGAGATTCAAATCGTGCGTTGCCAGCACCATCGTCACGCCACGTTCGAGATTGAGGCGTCGTAACAACGCAGCCACCTCGAGTTGGTAGCCGAGATCGAGTGACGCGGTCGGTTCGTCGAGGAGAAGGACATCGGGCGACTGCGTCAGCGCGCTGGCGATGACAACGCGTTGCTTCTCGCCACCGCTGAGTGTCATGTAGGCACGGCCGGCCAGGTGCTCAGTGCCGGTGGCAGCGAGCGCATCCCGTGCCAGTGCGAGATCGCGTGGCCCTTCGAGCTCGAACGTACCGAGGTGCGGATGGCGTCCCATCAGCACCATCTCCATCACCGTGTAATCGAAGGCCGGGTGCGTTTCCTGCGGCACGACGGCAAGATGTTTTGCGATCTCACGACGGGTTCGTCCGGCCAGCGAGCTGCCGTTCAGCGACACATGGCCGTGTTCCGGTTGCAGTACGCCGCTCAACAGTTTCAGCAGCGTCGTCTTGCCGCATCCGTTCGGACCAAGCAGGCCAGTGAGCGATCCGCGCTCGACAGTCACGCTGACGTGATCGAGTGTGAACGATTGGGCATCGCCTCTCCTGGACGAGTAGCCGTACGACAGCTCAGACGCTTGCAGCATGACTTCCATCTGTCGCGTGTTCGGCGATCGTGAAATCCAGCGCCGAGCAGCCGCCTCGCGACACCCGCTCGAGAGGCAGCAGGCCGATCGGTCTTGAGAACGCCGGCGCGTCAACGACGACTGTGTGGTACTCGCCGTGCTCGCCGCACGCATCGGCGCCGGCGGTTTCGAGCTCAGGCAGCAGTTCCACCGTGAGACGCCGCCCCAGCCACGACGCATCGAGTACGGTGTCGCGCACTGTCACGATGCGCGCATCAGCACCAGTGCCAACGAACTCGCGATACAACCGATCGGTTGACTCGCCCCAGAGCGGCTCAACCGCCACAAGCCCGCTCGCCGCGCAGACGCGCTCGGGAAATTCGCGGTTCGAGTCGTACATGATGTCGCCGAAGATCACGTGCGAGATACCGAGCGCACGAGCATTGGCAAGCGCCTTCAGATAGCCGTCCTCGTACGTGGCCCACGAGCCGTGTCCCGTGCACATCGCCAGACTCATACGTTCCGCCTGTGCCTCGAGAATTTCCGGTCTGAGGCCGTGCGATCGGCTACGCGCGCCGTCTTCATCGAACATCGTGATGAGCGCGACGATGTCGTACGACGACCGGCTGCGGTGCAGGGCAAGGTAGCTATCCTTGCCGCCGCTCCAGGACACAGCTGCGCGCGGCTTCATCGCCGTCGCCGGACCGTGAAATGTGAAATGGGATGAGCCGTCGTAACGTCCTCCCGGCGTCCATCGCGCCTTAAGGGAAAAGGACAAGGCGCCGGGCTTAGGTGCTCTGACTCGCTCGCGATCGCGTGTTTCAGGCGATGGCGCGCATACAGTGGCGGGACCGTGTGGGCTTCTCACCCACTTCCCCTGATCACCCGGGCGGTGTCAGTTGTTGGTCCGCAGTATAGCACGCTAAAATTAGAAGGATCTTCTCTGTGAAATTACGACTTCGCGCGGCTGGACTGGCCGACATCGACGAAAAGCTGGAGCGCGGCGAACGACTGTCGTTCGACGAGGGCGTGCGTCTGTTCGAAGCGCCGGACCTGCTCGCGGTTGGGTGGCTTGCAAATCGTGAACGCGAGAAGCGGCACGGCGCGCGCACGTATTTCAACTACAACCTGCGCCTCGAGCCGACGAACGTCTGTCAGGCGAGTTGTCTCTTCTGCTCGTTTGCACGTCTGCAGCCCGGCATGCCCGAGGCCTACACGATGTCGCTCGAAGACGCGTGGGACAAGCTTCGCAAGCGCTCCAACCAACCGCTCACCGAACTGCATATCGTCAACGGTCTGAATCCGGAGCTGCCATTCAGCTATTACACAGACCTGCTGCGTGGCTTCAAGCGGATCCGTCCCGGCATCCATCTCAAGTGTTTTACGGCAGTCGAGATCGCGTTCTTCTCCGATCTCTATGGCATGACCGACACGCAGGTGCTGCGTGAGTTGATGGACGCAGGGCTCGATTCACTGCCCGGTGGCGGCGCCGAGATCTTTGCGGAGCGCGTGCGCAAGAAGATCTGCCACGACAAATGCGACGCGGATCGCTATCTCGCCATTCATCGCATCGCGCACCGGCTCGGGATGCCGACCAACGTCACGATGTTGTACGGCCACATCGAGACGATGGGCGAGCGCGTCGATCACATGCTGCGCGCGCGCGCGCTGCAGGACGAGACCGGTGGCTTCCAGGCGTTCATTCCGCTGGCGTTTCATCCTGACAACAACCAGATGCGCAAGCTGCCGGCACCGAGCGGCACCGACACGTTGCGCGTCCATGCGGTCGCGCGGCTGATGTGCGACAACATTCCGCACATCAAGGCATTCTGGATTGCGACGGGGGTCGAGCTGGCGCAGGCCTCGCTCTGGTTCGGCGTGGACGACCTGGATGGCACGGTCCAGGAAGAGAAGATTTACCACATGGCCGGCTCGGCCACGCCTGAGGGGATGACGACCGCACAATTGAGCCGTCTGGTCAGGGCAGCGGGACGAGAACCTCTGGAGCGTGACACGCTGTACAACATCGTGAATATCCCGGCAGTCGTAGAGGCGAGTCTTTAGACCGTAGCGGCGCGTCTTAGACCGACCGTGGAGGCGGGCCTTTAAGACCGTAGCGGCGGGTTTTAGTGACCGTAGAGGCGGGTCTTGAGACCCGCCTAGAGAGTCGTCTGGATTCTGCGACTCGCCGGGATCCCACTTCCCCCACAAGCGGTCTATAATTAGGGCAGGTCCAAATACCACCGGGCGATAGAGCCTGTGCTGGGGTTTGGGCCTTTTTCACGTCTGGACTTTGCGAAAAGTTTCACAAAGTTCCGCGTGGGAGGTGACGGCACCCAAGATGAGCTCGATCATCCCGTTGCTCACCGAATTCGAGAAGCAGAACCTGTCAGAACGACAGCCGCTTCCCGAGAAGTATCTCGGCCTCTCCGATGAGGAGATGATGCGTCGCATCTCCGCCGCTCGCGCGACGCTCGGAGACCGGCTAGTCATCCTCGGCCATCACTATCAGCGCGACGAAGTGATCAAGTTCGCCGACTACACCGGCGACTCCTTCCGTCTCGCGCGCCAGATCGCGCAGCGGCCCGCGGCCGACTACATCGTGTTCTGCGGCGTGCACTTCATGGCCGAGAGCGCCGACGTGCTGTGCAGTCCGCATCAACAGGTCATCCTGCCCGACCTCGCGGCCGGCTGCTCGATGGCCGACATGGCCGCGCCCGAGCAACTCGAATCCTGCTGGGAAGAACTGACCCAGATGGGGATTCAGGGCGTCGTGCCCGTGACCTACATCAACTCCGCCGCCTCGATTAAGTCATTCGTCGGCGAGCGCGGCGGCACCGTGTGCACGTCATCGAATGCGATGGCGACGTTGAAGTGGGGTTTCTCACAGGGCGAGAAGATTCTGTTCCTGCCCGATCAGCATCTTGGCCGGAACACCGCATACAAAATGGGCATCCCGCTCGACGAGATGGTCGTCTGGGATCCCGACGAGATCTTTGGCGGTCTCGATCCCGAACAAGTGCAGCGCGCGAAGATGATCCTGTGGAAAGGGCACTGCTCGGTCCACACACGATTCACCGCGAAGCAGATCGAAGCGGTTCGTCGTCAGCATCCAGGCATACGTGTGATCGTGCATCCCGAAGTGCCGTGGGAGGTCGTGCAGGCCGCCGACGACAGCGGCAGCACCGAACACATCATCAAGACGGTGACCAACAGTCCGGAAGGATCGATCTGGGCGGTCGGCACCGAAGTGCATCTCGTCAACCGGCTCGCTCAGCAACTCGCGCCAGGCCGCACGGTCGTGTCGCTCGACCAGTTCGGCTGTCTCTGCTCGACGATGTTCCGTGTCTCGCCCAATCACCTGCTCTGGATTCTCGAAGAGCTTGTCGATGGACGCGTACACAACCGTATCGTTGTTCCTGAAGAGCAGAAGCACTGGAATCGAGTGGCGCTCGAGCGGATGCTGTCGATTTCGTAGAGGCGGTCTTCAGACCCGCCTGACTCCCGCCGTGGCTTTGGAGTACGATTCCATTCTTCTGTAGGAGGAAGAATGGCTTTCGAATTGCCAAAACTCCCATATGACTTCGCCGCGCTCGAACCGCATATCGACGCGCAAACGATGCAGATCCATCACGGGAAGCATCACCAGGCGTATGTCACCAACCTGAATGCCGCGCTCGAGAAAGCGCCGGAGCTGCAAAGTAAGAGCATTGATGACATCTGCCGGAACATCAACAGCGTTCCCGAAGCCATTCGCACGGCGGTTCGCAACAACGGCGGCGGGCACTGGAACCACAGCATGTTCTGGAACTGGATGGCGCCCAACGCCGGCGGCGCGCCGACCGGCAAAGCCGCCGACGCGATCAACGCCGCGTTCGGAAGCTTCGACAACTTCAAGACCGAGTGGGGCAAAGCCGGCGGCGGCCGCTTCGGCAGCGGCTGGGTGTGGCTGATTGCTGACGGCGGCAAGGTGTCGATCACCAGCACGCCGAACCAGGACAATCCGCTGATGGACGGCAAGAAGGCGGTCCTCGGTCTCGACGTGTGGGAGCACGCCTACTACTTGAAGTACCAGAACCGTCGCCCAGACTACATCACCGCGTGGTGGAACGTGGTCAACTGGGACGCAGTCAATAGAGCGCTCTAGCGTTCGTCAAACTCAACTCCAAACGCCCACTTCCAATTTCCAACCGCTTCCAACGCTCAATCCCAAGTTGAACGTTATTGGGGGTTGGGAACTGGAAATTGGAAGTGGTTGGTAGTTGGGTTTTGGCAATTGGGAGTTGCGAAGCTATCAAGCGCCGCCTTGCCACCGCTTGATGGCTTCGATCGGCCAGATCAGCATGATGATGTTCAACGTGAGGTTGTCACGGATGACCATCGCCACGATGACTTCCGCCGCGACGACCCACGAGACCGTCCACCACCATCGCAGACGGCTGGCGAGCAGAAATCCGAGCATGCACGCCAGGATGTCGCTCATCGAGTTCAGCACGCTGTCGCCGTAATAGCCGAGCGCAATCGTGGCGGCACGATAGCGATTGATCACGGTGTCGGTGTTCTCGTACGACTCCCAGGTCGCCTCAATCGCCACTGCCACCGCCGCACGCATCCCCACTGACGCCGGTCCCATCGTCAGATGCGTCACGCCGTAGAACAGCGCACCGTGAATGACGTGGCTGAAGGTGTACCAGTCAGAGATCTGCTGGGAGTTCTGGTCGCTGTGGACCTCGCTCACCCATGGGCGAATCGGACCGTTGCGATAGGTCAGCGTGCGTCCCATGGCGAGTTCGAGCAGCGCGGTCACACAGACGATTCCGATGGCCGCGACGATGTCCGCATGCCATTGGCGTCCGCCGCGCCGCACGAAAATCTGTCGAAACCGCAGCAGCAGCGTCGCCGCAGCGGCCGTGATCAACGGTGGCACCAGTCCGTTCAGCATGCCGGGATCATGATCGGGTGGTGAAGTTTTGATGAATTGTTCGTCAGGATCGTCCTCCCATCAGCGACCGGGACTAGTATCGCTGTCTCTGTGATGCGACGGAGACTGATTTCAAAGGATGGACTATGAAGGCGAGATTGTGTGCGCTGGTGGTGTGTGCGGCGGTGATCGCCGTGATCGCGCAGAGCGTCGATGGCAAGTGGGCGGGTGAAGTCCAGGGTGGCCGCGGGCCGCAGCAGGTCAATGTGACCCTCAAGGCCGACGGTGCCAAGCTCACTGGCACGGTGACCGGCCGCGGCGGCGAAATCCCGATTGAGGACGGTTCGATTTCGGGCACCGCGCTGAAGTTCAAAACCAAGCAGATGGGGCGTGGCGGCGAGATCATTCTCAACTGGACCGGCACGCTGAAGGGCGACGAGATCGCGATGTCGCGGATGGCCGAAGGCGGGCAGGGTCAGGCGCAGGAATTCACGCTGAAACGTCAGAAGTAGTTCCGTGTAGATATTCGTAGAGGCGGGTTTTCAGACCCGCCTTTATTTCAAAAGCGGAACGTTCGTCGCCGGCGCCGGCCTCGACGAAATGAACGCATAGATATTCGTGAGCTCGGCGTCCGACACGACCCTGGTCGTATACGGCGGCATCTGACCGGTAGGCTGTCGCACGTAGCGGCTGAACGCGCCGAACGCAATCGGGCGTGGACCGAGTCGCGGCCCTGTCGCATTCGATCCCTGTGCCTCGTAGCCATGGCACTGATAACAGCCATAACTCACAAACAGCTTCTTGCCGGCTTCAGCGTTTCCAGTTGAAGCCGCGTTCGATTGCGGCGGCGGTGCCTGCGCTGAGACCGCTGCGACGAGCACGAAGGCGACGAGCGCGCTCTTCATCGTGTCTCTACCTCGGTTGCGTGACGACGTCGATGAGCGACGGCTCGCCACGTTTGACGACGTCGATTGCGCGCTTGATGGCCGGGCCGAGATCATTCGGGTTCGTGATCGGTCCTTGCGCGTGCACACCGAGGCCCTGAGCGATCTTCGCGAAATCTACATTCGGATCGTCGATGGTCGTGCCGATGTGCGCCCGCGTGATGCCGCGGTTGTGCCGGCTGGCCATGCGCTGCACGTGCATCACCTCCTGGTGATACGCACGGTTGTTGTGCATCACCGCGAGCAGCGGAATGCGATGATGCGCGGCCGTCCACCACACGCCGGGCGCGTAGAGGAAGTCGCCATCGCCCTGAATCGTCACCGACAATCGCCCGTGCTTCTTGTTGGCGAGTGCCGCACCGACTGCTGCAGGTGCGCCGTAGCCAACCCCCGCGCCACCCGATCCACCGAGCGATTGATAATGTTTCTCGAACGACCACAGACGCGATGTCCAGTCGCTCATGATCCCGCTCTCGGCCACGAGCGCCCAGTCTGCATCCTTGATCTGCGCCCACAGCTCCATCGTCATGCGCGCGGTGCTGATCGGCGACGCGTCCCACGCGTAAGCGGCCTCGGCTCGTGCGCGCTCGAGTGCTGAGGCGTGTGCTTGCCCCAGGCGTTTGCCGCGTGCCTCGAATGCCGTGCGGCGGTCGCTGGTCGTCGCGCGCTTGCACGCCTCGACCAGGGCCGGCAGCGTCGCTTCAGCGTCGGCCGCCATCGCCACATCCACTTCGGGATAACGCTGGAAGTCCTGATAATTGCCTTTCGTCGCGAGGTCGAGCGCGGTGATGCTGATTAGCTTCGTTCCCGGCTTGACGAGCGATCGCGACGTTCGCGTCAATCCGTCGCGCATGGTGCTGACCGTTCCCCAGAAGTCGGTCAGCTCGAGCCCGAGGATCACGTCAGCGTCGGCGATCAGTTGACGTGAGTTGCTGGTCTGATTGAGCGGATGGCGCGACGGGAAGTTCATGCGGCCACCCTGACTCACAACGGGCGCCTGCAGTGCCTCCGCAAGCGCGATGAGATGCGTGATCCCGGCCGGCGTCCGCGCCGCGCGATCGGCGACGATGACCGGGTTCTGCGCGTTCACGAGCAAACGTGCTGCCTCAGAGACCGCACCCGAGTCGCCTTGGGGCGGCGTCGCGACGGTGAGTCTCGGAATGCGAAGACGCGAGCTCACCTCCGGTGAGATCGGATCCTCCTGCAGACCGCCATCGATGACGAGCAGCACCGGCATCATCGGCGGCGTCATCGCGATCTTGTAGGCCCGCATCGCCGATTCGGCAAAGTGCGGCAGCGAGATCGGCTGATCGTCCCATTTGATGAAGTCGCGCACCATCGCCGCGGCGTCCTGCACGCTGTGCGCCCACTCGACGCCGGGGCGACGCAACGTGGCGTCGAGCGAGTTGCCAGCCATGACGTATACGGGCACGCGGTCGCAGTAGGCGTTGTAGATTGCCATCGTCGCGTGCTGCATGCCGACCGTACCGTGGCAGAGCACCGCCATCGGCCGACCCTCGGCCTTGAAGTAGCCGTGCGCCATCGCGACGGCGGACTCCTCGTGACAGCAGGTGATGAACTCGGGCTTGGTGTTGTTGCCGTAGTTGATGATCGATTCGTGAATGCCGCGGAAGCTCGAGCCGGGATTCGA
>DATCXH010000111.1:0-3121 GCA_036565925.1 Vicinamibacterales bacterium | reverse complement strand
CCGAAAGACACGAATACGTTCATCGTCACCCACATGCCGAACATCTCACGAGCGTTTCCAGAGTGGGGCGCCGTTGCAGATGGCGAGACGGTCGTCGTCGGACCAGATGGTCACGGCGGAGCCACGGTCGTGACGCGCATCTTGATCGACGATTGGCCGCGCCTGCACTAAGGCTCGTCCCGGTTTCACGGCGCGCGGATTAAAGACGCTCTCGCGAGTCAGTACTCAACACGCCGCCCGCGTTTGGGCGGGGGTGTCGGATCCACACGCACCCGTGCATCAGCGACGCGCGCTCCGGAGGAGAGCACAATCACCGGATTCAGATCGAGTTCCTGAATCTCGGAAGCGACGCCAACCAGCGCAGACACGCGAAGCAGGACGTCGCGGAGTGCCACCTCGTCCGCCGGTGGCGAACCGCGGTAGCCGCGCAGCAACCGCGCGCCCCTGAGTTCATCAATCATCTCCCTCGCGTCGGTCGCGCTCAACGGATGGAGTCGGAACGCCGTGTCGGCGAGGACATCAACGAGAACGCCGCCAGTCCCGCACGCGACGAGCGGACCGAATGTCGGATCCTGCAGCGCTCCCACAATCATCTCGACGCCGTGCGGCACCATCTGTTGTACGAGGACACCGGTCATGTCGTGACCAAAGCGAGTCGTGAAGTCCGCGAACGCCGTGCGCAGACCCGCCTCATCGCCGATGTTCAACGTGACGGCGCGCCGCTCTGTCTTGTGCAGCAGCGTTGGACCGAGCGCCTTCAGCGCGATTGGGAATCCCAGCTGAGAAGCTGCGGCCAGGGCCTCTGGCAGATTCGTCACCATCCGTGACGCAGCGGTCGCGATGCCCGACGCCGTAAGCAGTGACTGCGCCTCATCCTGCGATGCCCAGCCCGGACCGCGCGCGACAACACGATCGATGATGCTTCGAATCTCGCCTGGGTTGAATCGGTCCAGAGACGGTGCCGGGACGATGGGCTTCGTACGCCACTGTCCGTAAGTCGTGACTCGCGCCAGCGCGAGTGCGGCGGCCTCGGGAAACGCGTACGCCGGAATCGGGGCGAGCGCCGCAGGAGCCCCCGCGGCGCGCATGAACACGCCGAGCACAGGCTTGTCGCGAGTGTCCTGGACCGCCGTCGCGAGAGCCGCAGCAACGGAATCAGGTTCAGTCACGAGCGGTGGAATGAAAATCGTGATGACGCTGTCGATCGACTCGTCGTGGAGGATCGCGGTCAGCGCTCGACCGTAGTGCTCGGCCGGCGCCGAGGCCAGCATGTCGACAGGATTCGTGACACTCGCTGCTCCGGGAAGAAACGACCGCAGTTCCGCCCTCGTGGCATCGCTCAACGGCGGAAGTTGCAGGCCGTGAGCCTCACACGCATCGGCCGCCAGAATTCCGGGGCCACCGGCGTTGGTGAGGATTGCGACGCGCGCACCGCGAGGAATCGGTTGATGCGAGAGCAACGTCGCGACGTCGAACATCTCCTCGAGACGCTCGGTCCGGATCACTCCGGCTTGCCTGAACAACGCGTCGACCACGACGTCGTTCGTCGCCAACGCGCCGGTGTGTGACGCCGCGGCACGCGATCCCGCGATCGACCGTCCGGCCTTCACCGCGACAATCGGTTTCGTTCGGCCCACGCGGCGGGCAATCTCGGCGAACTTCTTCGGGTTTCCGAAGCTCTCGAGATACAGCAGGATGACCGACGTCTCGGGATCCTCGGCCCAGTACTGAATCAAGTCGTTCGAAGAGACGTCCGCCTTGTTTCCCACCGAGACGAAGCTCGAGATCCCGATGCCCAGTCGGCGGGCATAGTCGAGAATCGCCAAACCAAGGGCGCCGCTTTGCGTCGACATCGCGACATTTCCGCGCGGCGGGTACACCGGCGAGAACGTGGCGTTCAACTGCACGGAAGAATCGGTGTTCAGCAGACCCATGCAGTTCGGGCCGATCAGACGACATCCTGCTCGTCTGACCTTGTCGACCAGAACGGCTTCCCGAGCGCGCCCCGCGGCATCGCATTCACTGAATCCCGCACTGATGACGCAAATGGCGCGAACCCCTTTGGCGATGCAATCGTCCACGGCAGCGAGCACATCGTCTGCCGGAACGACGATCATGGCGAGATCGACTGCCAAGGGAATGTCGCTGACACGTCGATACGCCCTCAGCCCTGCGATCTCGTGTGCGCTGGGGTGTACAGGAACGATCGTTCCGGTGAATCCGGCGGTGCGAAGGTTGTTGAGGATCTCTGACCCAATCTTGCCGCGTGTCCGGTTCGCACCAACAACGGCAACCACACGTGGCGCAAAGAACGCACGTATCGATGCAGCGGCGGCGATTTGCGAGCGCGCCGCCGCCTGTTCGGCGAACGCGTCAGTGACCGCGAGGGACAACGTGACATGGCACGTGCCGCCCTCGAGCCGCACCGTTTCGGTGAAACCCGAATGTCGAAACACATCCATCATCTGCCGGTTCACGGCGAGGACGTGTGCATCGAACGTGTCGATCCCCGCCGCGCGGGCGACCTTGGCGAGCTGTTCGAGCAGACGCGTCCCGATGCCATGACCCTGAACGGCATCGGAGACGGCAAACGACACCTCCGCTCGATGAGGTTCGGCGAGCTGCGGATGATAACTGGCGAAAGCCAGAATGCGCCCTCCAGACTCGGCGATGAGCGTGGTCGCCTTCCCATCGACGCCAATCAACGCACGCACATCCGATGCGCTCAACGCCGGCAGAGAGTGGAACCGGTAGTAGAGGCTCTGCGGTGAGAGCGACTGCAGGAGCTGCAACAGTGCAGGTACATCCCGCTCTTCCGCGAGCCTCACGCACACCGTCGATCCATCTCGGACCACAACGTCGGTCAGTGCGACTGCCATAGTCGCCAGATTTCACTGCATCGACGATGCCGGACGGCACGCGTTCGATTGGCCTGATCCACGGGTGACAGCCGCCAGGCCCCCGAAGAATCAGTGGTCACTGCGGGACTTTCGACGCGGACAGTATTCGCGACCCAAATGCGTAGAGCGGCTTCGGGTGGGCACGCTTGACTCTGTGCGCCGCAGGTACGGCACATGCTGCTGTGTCTTTGCAGTAGACGTCATCGGCCAGCCGAACAACA
>DATCXH010000028.1:0-4338 GCA_036565925.1 Vicinamibacterales bacterium | reverse complement strand
ATGGTCATGTGGGATCTCATTCCGGCGAATCCGAGCGAGATCAAACAGATTGAGGTCGTGCGTGGTCCCGCATCGGCTGTGTGGGGCGCGAACGCGATGACCGGCGTGGTCAACGTGATCACGCGATCGCCGCGTGAGCTGGCCCGTGATGGTGGCGGCAACGCGGTGACGATTGGCTTCGGGGGCTTCAACCGCGACGTGACCGGCCGCGACGAGAGCGCCGGCACGCTGTTCTATGTCAACGGCTCACACGCCAGCGCCGTGGATGACAAATGGTCGTACAAAGTGTCGGCGGGGTACCTCACACAGGACGCGCTGCCGCGACCCACTGGCACGTTGCCGAGCGGCACGCCGTATCCGCCATTCGCCAACACCGGCACGTCGCAGCCAAAGTTCGACGGTCGTATGGACTACGACATGACCGACGGCGGACGCATCACGGTCGCGGGCGGGGTGGCGGGAACTGAAGGCATCATTCACACCGGCATCGGGCCGTTCGACGTGGACAACTCTTCGCGGCTCAGCTACGCGACGATTCGCTATAACAAAGGCGGACGACGTGCGGCGTTCTTCACCAACCTGCTGCACGGCGATGCAGCCAACCTCCTCACGCGAGGGATCAATGGCTTGCCGATCGAGCTCGGCTTCGACAGCAAGACATTCGACTTCGAGGCCGGCGACGTCTACGCGATTGGCACGCGGCATGCGCTGAGCTACGGCGGCAACTTTCGCCACAACGCCTTCGACATCACGATCGCGCCGAATGCGGAGGATCGTAATGAAGGCGGCGCGTATGTGCAGGACGAGGTGTTCCTCAACAACCAGTTCCGCTGGCTGATCGGCGGTCGCATCGACAAGTTCTCGTCGATCGACAACGCCGTCTTCTCACCGCGAACGACGCTGATGTACAAGCCGTCGGCAAATCAGACCGTCCGCGTGTCGTTCAACCGTGCATTCCGTGCGCCGTCGCTTATCAACAATCACCTGGACGTGGGTATCCTCACACCGGTGACGCTGCCGGTGATCGGCCAATTCCTGTTGCCGACGCTGGCAACCGGTAATGCCGATCTCGAGCAGGAGACACTCACCGCATTCGAGATTGGCTACACCGGCCTGGTCGCGGCGCGCACCACGGTGTCTGCAGCGGTGTATTGGAACAACACCGACGGGTTGATCGCATTCACTCCAGTGGCGTTCTACTCGCCAGAGGCGCCGCCGCCGGGATGGCCACCGCCCCTCCCGATTGCCGCGGTTCCGCGGAACACGCTGCCGTCCCGCTACACGTATCTCAATCTGGGCACCGTCAAGGACAAGGGCATCGAACTCGGTACAGATACGGCGATCAACCAGTACCTGAATCTCTTCGTGAACTACTCGTATCAATGGATGCCGGAGATCGAGGACTTCCCAGTCGGCACCACCATCAACGACATCAACTGGCCGGCGAAAAACCGCTTCAACATCGGCGCGAGCGTGAGCTACATGAAGTGGTTCGGCAACCTCTCGGTGAATTACACCGATTCGGCCTATTGGCAGGACGTGCTCGACGCGCGCTTTGCCGGCCGGACCGATGCCTTCACGCTCGTGAACGGCGCGATCGGTTACCGCTGGCTCAATGAGAAAGTGACCACGAGTCTCAAGCTGACCAACATCGCCAATCAAGAGATCCAACAGCACATCTTCGGCGACATTCTGCGTCGCCAGGTCGTCGGCGAGGCGCGCTTCGCTTTCTAAAAGAAGAGGGGTCGTCCTTCGGGGGCGGCCCTTTTAGTCCTTCGTACTTGGTCCTTGGTTCCTGGTCTGGGGGGCCGGGGACATGGGTAACAAATTAGTCCAACGACATAGGTAACAGTTGATTGGGCTTTTTCGTCATCGTCATTCGTCGTTCTTGCTGTTGGGCGCGGAGCCAGCGGAGCTGGCGGAGCGCCCCACCGAGATCGCGGCAATCGGGTGAATCCGGTGTTGACGTTCGTCGAGGCGCCCGAGGACGACCGTGGCAAAGGTGACAGTCCAGATGCCATCGTCGATTTCTTCAAAGGCGATCGCTTCGTCGGCCAGCGCGACGGAGACAAACAGCGGCCGGCGCCAGGAGACGTAGCCATTTTGATCGACGCGACGAATTTGCGCATGGCCGGGATACTCGAGCGACGGCAGGCGACGCGGGAACGGGCGCGGCGAAGGCTGATAACGCGTCGCCGGTACGGCCTGGTCCAAGGCTTCATGCGGCCGTTCGTGGTTGTACTCGGTGCAGAAGCGCGCGAAGCGCCGTTGCTGCGCGGCCGCCGTCGCGGCCGGGGGCCGCGCGGTGTCGGCTTTGAGGACTCGGTGAAATTGTTCGTGCGACCCGTTCTGTTCGGGGTGCCCGGGATCGATGCGCTCGGGCACGATGCCCAATCGGATCCACCAGACCGCCAAGGCCGACAAGCGTCCGAGCCCCGTCCCGCCGAACGGGGGCCCGTTGTCACTGCGAATCCGATCGGGCAGGCCATACTCGGCAAACGCGCGTTCGAAACGGGAGCGCGTGACGGCCAGGGTGTGTGCCGTGAGGGCATCGCAGCGCAGCACGAACCGACTGAAGCCATCGCGCAGCGTCAGCGGATAGCAGTACCGTCCATCGCCGGTGAGAAACTCACCCTTGTAATCGGTCGTCCACACGTCGTTGGCCCGTGTGATCGGCGCGCGCGTCGACTTGATGGCGAGCGGCGGCTGTCGCCGGCGCCGAGGGGTGATCAGGCCACGGGCTTTGAGGTGCGCGGCCACGGTCGACGGGCACGGCCAATCCGTCGTCTGGGGCGCTCGCCGGCCGGCGATCGTCAGCAATTTCTTCGCGCCCCAACGAGGATGACGCTGCCGCAGCCGAATGAGCTTCGCCATCACCTCCGCATCGGTAGCGTGCGGACTCGCGTGCGGGCGCCGCGAGCGATCGTGCATGCCGAGCGCACCATCGGCCTCGTAGCGCTCGAGCCACTTGTAGCCGGTCTTCCGGCTGATTCCATACTCGGCCGCGAGCTCAGTCATCGTAAACAGCCCGCTCTCATACTCCCGAACGAATTCCAGGCGTTGCTCCATGGGCGACGTCTCGCGCCACGGCATCGAGGCACCTCCAGCGTTGCAGGCACCCCGTCACCTG
Source organism: Vicinamibacterales bacterium (assembly GCA_036565925.1). Taxonomy (GTDB): domain Bacteria; phylum Acidobacteriota; class Vicinamibacteria; order Vicinamibacterales; family UBA2999; genus Gp6-AA40. Next base: position 1,208 of record DATCXH010000028.1, on the reverse strand, counting down.
TGGCTAAAGTGTCACCCATGTCGTTGGACTGAAGTGTTACCCATGTCCCCGGACTGTGCCCCTGGTCCTTAGTCCGTCCTTGGTCCTGAGTCCGTCCCTGGTCCTGACTCCGTCCCTGGTCCTGAGTCCGTCCCTGGTCCTTAGTTGTGGTTTCTAGCAAGGTTGTTCATTGAGCAACCCTTGGAAAACGGGAACACGGCGGCTTATATCCAAGCGCGGCGTGCGGCCGGAGGCTGTTATAGGCGCGGAGCCACGGTCGCAGTGCCCGTGTGCGTCGCGCCGAGTTCTCGTACGGTCGCGCATAGGCCCATTCGCGGAGCAAGGTTTGGATAAATCGTTCGGCCTTGGCCGTTGGTCTGCGGTCGGTACGGGCGTGCGCGTTTTGAGTCGAAGCGATGACGAGCGGCCACGGCCTGAAACCGCCGACTGCAATAATTGCCACCGTTGTCCTTCAACACGCGCGATGCGGACACCGCGGCGCGCAAACCACGCGACGGTGCGCTGGAGAAAGGCGGTTGTCGTCGCGTCCGTTTGGTCGGGCAAGACCTCGACATACGCCGCGCGACTGTGCTCATCGATCGCGACGTGCGCATACTCCCAGCCGATGCCACGGACACGCTCATAGCGGGCCGCGATGATGCGCGCCGTCACCGCGGGCGGCGTCCGCCGGGGCTGATGATGCGGTGTCGAGGCGCGATCTTCCAGCGGCACGGCACCGCCGGTTCGGTGACGAGCCAACCACGTATAGGCGCTCCGCACACTAATGCCGGCCGCGCGCGCCGCCGCGAGCGGGGTCCACTGCTGGTGCTGGATGCGATCGACAAGCAAGGCTCGCATATGCGGCGTGCTCTTGGCGTTACGATGAAGCTTCACTCGGGGTCTCCTCTCGGATCGAACGGAACGTGTGGTAACGCCCATTCTTTCCAAGGAATCCCGAGTGGACAACCTCATTAGAAATCACACTTCGTCCTGCGTCCTTGCGGGGCCAACTTCCGAATTGGCATCGCGCATGCTCATGCTTTGGCATGAGTGGTGTTTATCGATTCGAAGACCTGCGTGTGTGGCAGGCGGCAAAGCGACAGTGCGATCTCGTTGGCGCGCTGATTATTCGGCCTGAATTTCGACGCGACCAGGAGATGTCGGAACACATGAACGATGCGTCGCTCTCGGTGATGTTCAACATCACTGAGGGATTTCTGCGACGTCGC
>DATCXH010000601.1:0-2854 GCA_036565925.1 Vicinamibacterales bacterium | reverse complement strand
CTCGTCGATTGCGGCTGCGGTACCGGCCACAATCTGCAACTCCTGCGTCCACACGGTAGGGCAATCGGGTTCGATCTGAGTGAGGCTGGTCCGGTACGCGCGCATGCGGCGGGATTGACCGTGCTTCGCGGCGACGTGACTCGCATTCCATTCGCATCGGCGAGCTTCGACGTCGCGACATCCTTCGATGTGCTGCAATGCGTCGAAGACGATGTCGCCGCCGTCCGTGAGATGGCGCGGATCGTCAGACCAGGTGGGGTGGTCATTCTCACCCTCGCCGCGCTCGACGTGCTTCATGGCGATCACGCTGAGGTATGGCAGGAAGTGCGCCGCTACACGCCGGCGAGCGCGCGACGTCTGGTCGAGGCGGCAGGACTTCGGCCGGAACGCGTCTCCTTCCTGTTCGCGTCGCTGTTTCCGTTGATGGCGTCGGTCCGTCTCGTCCAGCGCGTGACGAAGCGCTTCGGACGAACGGTGCGCGCGGATACGGATATCACCGTCCCGATCGGACCGCTCAATCTGCTGTTGACGATGTTAATCAGCGCCGAAGCGGCGCTCGTCAGACACGTGCCGATGCCGATCGGCAGTTCGTTGTTGGTCGTCGCTCGGAAGATGTGAGGGAACGTAGAGGCGGGTCTTCAGACCCGCCTGCGTTAGAAGCGCACGAGCCCGCCGAAATACCAGCCCTTCAGCTCGAGATCGCCTGCGTCCTCGTCGAAGAGGTAGTCGGCAGTCTGCGAGCGATATCCGAGCTGCGCGCCGACGTGACTGCCAAAGCTCACGGTTCCGTATAAATCGAGGTCGAACACCTTGGCGTCGGCGTCGTTGTTGATCGAGTCTGAGATTTTCCTCGCCAGGAATCCCGGCACCTTGAAACCGGTGAACTCCGCGGTCAGCGAAAAGTTCTTGTGTGGATAGACGCGAGCGAGCCCGCCAATGGTGGGTACCGGTGCCGTCACATCGGTGAGTTCGCTTCCGAAGCCGACGGCCTCGAGGTCGGCGGTGACTTTATTGACTTTCAACTCAGTGATCAAACCGACGACGGCTCGGTCCATGGCGACGAAGTCCCATTCGTATCCAACGCGCCAGACGTCCCACTTCAAATCCGCTGTCGCCGGAACGCTGAACGGGAATGTCTGTCCGCCGAACACAATCGTTCGTTGAAGCGTCGTCGCCGCGTTGTACTGGGCGGCCACGTGGGTGATGCGAATCTTGTGTTTCTTCGCGGCCTTGAGCACCGCCCGGAAGTCGTTGAACCGCTCGTTCTCGATGGCGAACTCACGCACGAAGTCGACCTGGCCTTCGCCCAATGCCGCGAGTGCGCCGGTTTGAATCTGCAGCACCGGCGTCGGTTTCCAGAACATGAGGCCGAGCTCGACATGGAACTGTTCGCCAGGCGCGGGTTTCTCGACGCGAAATTGGGCGTCGGCGCGCGAGGCCAGCACGAGAGAAAGCAGAACGGCAGCCACGAGTCGGATTTGCATGCTTCTTCTATCGGCTTCGCGTCTGGTACGCTTTAGTCGTGTCCTCGTGGGTTCAGGAGCGCCGGCTCCTGCGGTATCTCGCCAAACACCGGCGTTCGTTCCTGCTCGGCTTCGCCTGTGTCGTCGTCACCAACGTGCTCACGCTGGCTGGGCCGTGGGTTCTTAAGTATGCCATCGACGACCTCCAGAGCGCGCTGACGCTCGGAAAGGTCCGTGAGTACGCCGTCGTGCTGCTCGGGTTGGCGCTGGTCGGAGGCTTCTTCCGCTTTCTGATGCGCCGAATCATCATCGGCGCGTCGCGCGACTTCGAGTACGACCTCCGCAACGATTTCTTCGCCTCCCTCCAGCGCATGCACCTGGGGTATTTCCAGCACACGCGCACCGGTGACCTCATGTCGCGCGCGACGAACGACCTCAGCGCCGTGCGCATGATGATCGGGCCGGCGGTGATGTACGCGTCGAGCACCGGGCTGACCTTCATCGTCGCGATCGCGTTGATGGTGTCGATCAATGCATGGCTGACCGCGTTGGCACTGGTGCCGCTGCCGTTTGTCTCGATCGTCGTGCGCTACTTCGGCGCAGCGATTCACCATCGCTTCGAGAAGATCCAGGAACAGCTTTCGGACATCAGTGCGGTCACGCAGGAGTCGCTCGCAGGCGTTCGCGTGGTGCGTGCATATGGACAGGAGGCGTTCGAGATCGAGCGGTTCCGCCGCGCGAATGAAGAATACGTCGTCCGCAACCGAGCACTGATTCGATTGCAGGGCATGTACTTCCCGAGCATGGGGCTGCTGATGGGCATCGGCGCGCTGCTGGTGCTGTGGATCGGCAGTCGTGAGGTCATTGCCGGGCGCATGACCGTCGGCGAGTTGGTGGCATTCAACACGTATTTGATGATGCTCGGCTGGCCGATGATCGCGTTTGGCTGGGTGACGAACCTGCTGCAGCGCGGCCTGGCGTCCTGGAAACGGATGCTGGAGATTCTCGACGCGAAGCCCGCGATCACCGACGAGCATGTGCCCGCCTCGCCGATCACGAACATACAGGGCGCGATCGAGTTTCGTCACCTGACATTCCGCTACGGCGACACCGAGGTGCTCCACGACGTCTCGCTGAGGATTCCTGCGGGCACGACGACGGCGATCGTGGGCGCCACGGGATCGGGGAAGTCAACGCTTCTCAGTCTGCTGCCTCGCTTGCACGAGGCGCCACCGGGCACAGTCTTCATCGATGGTGTGGACGTCCGACAGATTCCGCTGGCGACGTTACGTGGCGCGATTGGATTCGTCGCGCAGGAACCGTTTCTGTTCAGCGCGTCGGTTGCGGACAACATCGCGTTCGGGTTGAGCGATCGGCCGCACTCGCAGGCC
>DATCXH010000717.1:0-3908 GCA_036565925.1 Vicinamibacterales bacterium | reverse complement strand
ATCGCGCGGCGAGCGGCGTACGTATTCGCGGGGCGATGACCGCCGACGCGCTCTTTAACTCTTTCCAACTGGCAACGCCCAACTTGGGCGTTGGGAACTACTTGGCCTGAATGTGAATCCCGCATTCGAGCTTCTGGCCATGCCAGCGTCCTGAACGCGGGTTGTCTGGATCGAATGGCAGCTCAGTGCAGGGCTCGCACCCGATGCTCGTGTAACCGAGTTCGTAGAGCGACAGCAGCGGAATCTGATGCTGCTTTGCATACGCCCACACATCTTTCACGGTCCAGCCGGCGATCGGCGCGACACGCGTGATCGATTTGCCACTCGGCAGCTTGAATGGCTCTTCTTCCTTGAGATTCGCCCGCGACGGCGACTGATCGCGTCGCAACGCCGTGAACCACGTGTCGTAGCCTTCGAGCGCTGAGAACAGCGGCTCCACCTTGTGACGTTTGCAACAGGCTTCGGTGCTCTCTGCCTGCCAGAGTCCGACGCTCGGTGTCGCGGCACGCAGGTTGATCAGGTTCAAACCCCACCGCTCGGACAGCTCGTCGCGGTAGGAGAGCGTCTGCGAGAAGTGGTGGAACGTGTCGAGGAACAGCACCGGAATGTCGGGACGCACTTCGCGGAGCATGTGTGTCAACACGACACACTCGGCCTGGAAGCTCGAGGTGATGCACGGTATCTCGGCTTGCCCGAGTGTCCGAGCGATGACGTCGCGTGCCTGGTCGATCATTGGCGATTCCTCGATCCGATCACGCCGGGTCCACAGAACAGGACCCGGCCTACAGCTGCAAAAGCTACGTCAGCATTTCCTCAAGGGCCTTGCGCACCGCTTCCGCCGCTTCCTCGTCCGACGCCGCTCTTCGAGCAATATGTGCAATGCGTTCCGCAAAACTGAGCGGTGCTGCATGGTGCGTGTCCGCGGCGTCTCGCAGCGGATCCGTGATCATGCCTGCGCCGCACGTAAACTGCGTTGCGGGGTCGATGAGAATGAAGCTGCCCGTCGCGCGATTGTCGCCGTAGCGATCGAACACGAGCGGCCGCGCGGTCGAGACCTGGACCGTGCCGATTTGATTCAGCACCAGCGCATGATTGATCTCGGCGGTGACCGTTCGCGCGCTGTGCTTCAACAGATAAACGCGGCCAGGGTCGAGCGGGCGTTCGTCCATCCACACCACTTCGGCCTCGAACTTCTGTCCGACGAACGCAGGCTCCTTGGTGAGCACGTCGCCGCGGCTGATGTCGATCTCATCGTCCAGGGTCAGCGTCACTGACATCGGCGCGAACCCGAGTTCAAGGTCACCGTCGAAGGTCACGACGCGTCTGACACGGGCGCTGCGGCCGGAGGGCCACGCCGTGACGCGGTCGCCAGGTCTGATGGTGCCCGACACGATCTGCCCCGCGTACCCGCGAAACGCATCGTCGGGCCGGACGACCATCTGGATCGGGAATCGGAACGGACCTCCCGGCAGATTGCGATGGACTTGCACGGTCTCGAGATACTCGAGCAGCGGTGGGCCGTCGAAGTACGGCGTGCGATCGCTGCGCGTGATGACGTTGTCGCCGTTGAGCGCGCTCATTGGAATGGCGTGCACCTCGGCCCCGGTGAGGAACTCGCTGAAGTCGTCGTTGATTTTGTCGAAGACCTCGCGGTCGTAGTCCACCAGGTCCATCTTGTTGATGGCCAGCACGAAATCCTTGATGCCGAGCAGCCGGGCGATGCGCGCATGGCGCTTCGACTGGGTTCGGACGCCGTTGCGCGCGTCGATCAGCAGGATCGCGACGTCGGCCGTGGACGCGCCGGTCGCCATGTTGCGCGTGTACTGCTCGTGCCCCGGCGTATCAGCGAGGATGAACTTGCGGCGCGCAGTGGCGAAGTAGCGATACGCGACGTCGATCGTGATCCCCTGCTCGCGTTCGGCGCGCAGGCCGTCGGTAAACAGCGAGAAGTCGATCGGGCCGGCGTTGCGGTTCTTCGAGGCTTTCTCGACCGACGACACTTGATCCTCGTACACCGACTGCGAGTCGTAGAGCAGACGGCCGATCAGCGTGCTCTTGCCATCGTCAACACTGCCTGCCGTGCAGATGCGAAGGAGCCCTGATTCCACTTAGAAATATCCTTCGCGCTTCTTCAGTTCCATCGAGCCGTCCTGATCGTGGTCGATGATGCGCAGCTGGCGCTCGGACTGTCTGGTCGCGATCAGTTCGTCGATGATCTTCGGGATCGTGTCCGCATCCGATCGAATCGCGCCGGTGCACGGTGAGCATCCGAGCGACCGCATTCGGCAGCGCACGACTTGTGGCTTCTCACCGGGCATCGTCACGACGAACGGTTGCTCCTGGACGATGAGCGAGTTGCCACGGACGATGACCTCGCGATCCTTGGCGAAGTACATCGGCACGATCGGAATGTTCTCGACGTGGATGTAATGCCACACGTCGATCTCGGTCCAGTTCGAGAGCGGGAACACCCGAATGCTTTCGCCAGGACGAAGCTTGGCGTTGAGCAGCGTCCACAACTCAGGCCGCTGTCGCTTCGGATCCCACTGGCCGTTCGGATCGCGGACCGAGAAGATCCGCTCCTTCGCCCGCGATCGCTCCTCGTCTCGGCGAGCGCCACCGATCGCCGCGTCGAAGTCGCCAGCCTGCAGTCCGTCGAGCAGCGCCTTGGTCTTGAGCAGACCGCAGCAGCGCTGTGTGCCGACCTTGAACGGTTGCGTCCCGTCGGCGATCGCTTCCTGGTTCGTGTGGACGATCAGCCGCGCGCCGACGGCCTTGGCCATCTCGTCGCGGAACTGAATCATCTCGCGGAACTTGTAGGTGGTATCGACGTGCAGCAGCGGAAACGGAATCGGGCCTGGATAGAAGGCCTTTTGCGCCAGCCGGAGCAGGACCGACGAATCCTTGCCGATGGAATAGAGCATCACCGGCCGTTCGAACTCGGCGACCACCTCGCGGAGGATATGGATACTTTCGGCCTCCAGCGCGCGAAGGTGATCGAGCTTCAGCGTAGCGGGCGAGTCGGGCGTTACGGCCACAGTGGACATCAGTGTCTATGACGCGGCTTTCAATTGGGCGGGTCGAAAGACCCGCCGCTACGATCGTGAACGTCGAGGCAGGTCTTCAGACCCGCCTGCCCCCAAACACAAAAAAAGGCCCGGGGTTCATCCCCGGGCCTCGATCTTTTCTGCGTGTCGTTGGGTTGTTTCTGGTTCTTACCCAAACAGCCAGACCGTTGCCGCGGGGACCTTAATGGTCCTGGTACAACAACACACGCAGGGACAACAGGTTCGGGCTGACACAGACCTACGATCTTACTCGGGACGCCGCACTGACGCAAAACCCAGCCCTTCGGGCCTGCCCTGAGCGCTTCGAAGTGGTAGAACATAGCCCCATGAAGCACATCTTCGCTGTTCTGCTGGCGACTGTGGCCATCGGTGCCGGGACCGAAGCTCTCGCACATCACTCCTTTGCGGCGGAATTCGACGCGAGCAAGGCCGTTCGCGTGACCGGCACGCTGACAAAGGTCGAGTGGACCAACCCCCACATCTACTTTTATTTGGACGCGAAAGACGAGGCTGGCAACGTCGTGAAATGGACGTGCGAATCAGGCGCGCCCGGCGCACTGTCGCGGCGCGGCTTCAAGCGTGGCGATCTCAAGCTCGGCGACACGATCGTCGTTGACGGCTATCGCGCGAAGAACGGCTCGAACATGATGGACGCGCGGCGTGTGACGCTGGCGGACGGCCGTATCTTATCGGGCGCATCAGCCGGTGACGGAGGTCCGCAATGATCGGTCGTCTCACGCGATTGATCGGTGCCTTGGTCATAGCCGTCATGGCGGTGTCGGCGATCGCGGCGTTTGCGCAAGAACGTCCGCTGCAGGAGCCCGATCGCAAATCGACGAA
>DATCXH010000118.1:0-5698 GCA_036565925.1 Vicinamibacterales bacterium | reverse complement strand
CGGTGTGCGAGCGGCCAGAGCCTTGTCCGCTGCTGACGGACCCGCCGTCTTGAGGCGCTCGTCTTCCTCGACGGGAACGGTGCGACCCGGACCACCTGATTGCCAGAGATCTTTGGGACGTCCCGGCCGGCTGTCGCGGCCAAGGTAGAAATTCACCCACGACGCCGTGCCGGTCAGCGTGCGATCCGGCGGAGGGATGTAGACCTTCAGTTGCTCAATCTGGTTCGAGGCCTCGGCACGCGCCATCACCTGTACCCAGATGCACTGCTGACCGATCACCTCGCACTCGCCATGGAACGTGCCGCCGCACGGGCCGTTGCGCATCTGCTTCGGGCACGTTTGTGGACAGACGTACTCCATCGAACCGAGCACGCAGTTGCCGCAGTTCTGGCAACCGAACACTTCCTTCTTGCCGTAGTACTCGAAGCGCTCGAACCAGTGACTGAGCGTCGGATGTTTATCGAGCCATCTGAAGGCGCCGGCAATTGCGCCCTTGACCACTGACTCCTTCGTGCTCTTCGACCACGGCACGAACGGCAAGGTCTTGGCAGCCGCGTCCATCACCGTCGGCAGGAACGTGCGCGTTGGCTTCGGCTGCGGATCGCGCTTGTAAAGATAGAAGCCGTCCTTCTTGCCGTACTGCAGCTCCTCGTAGAGCTCTTCCCATTTCGGCGCGAGCTCCTCGGCGCGGCGAATCATCCAGCGAATCTGGTTCGCGTCGTGCGTGCCACCGATGTAGGCGCCGGCATAGCCGATGCCCTTGAGAATCGCGATCGAACGCGCGGCGCGTTCGAGCCGACCCTGGAGCCCACCGTCGGGAGCTTCTGATTCCTTCTTCAACACCGCGACGAGTTCGTCCGACGCCCAGCATCCGGGAGGATTGCCGGTGTTCATGCGCTCGGCGGCGCGTCGGCTCAACACGAAAACGTTGCCGAGAACCGGCGTCTTGATGCCGCGTTCGTCCAGATAGCGTTTCAGCTCGACGAACTTCGTCGCATCCCAGCCAACCTGCGTGATCGCCATGTTGGCGCCGGCGGCAATTTTCTTTTCGAGCTTGAGGTACTGATAAAGCAGGTCTTCGCGCTGGTACTTGAAGGGCGATACCGCGCACGAGATGAAGAACGGAGTGTTGGTGCGGGCACGAAGCTCGGCGATGTGGGCGGCTAACTGCACGGAGTCGATGTCGAAGACCGCGGTGCGTTGTGCGGCTTTCGGCCAGTCGCCGCTGATCGCGAAGATGTTGTGCATCTCCAGCGCCGCGAGCTGATTGAGAATCTTGTCGATCGACTTGCGGTCCTGGCCGACGCATGTCTGATGCACGTTCGGCACGAGGCCGCGTGCCCGTACCGCTGTGCCGACGCGGATCGAATCCTGCCCGAGCGCACCACCCGCATAGCTCGTGATGCTGCCGCCGGCGATCTCCGGAATCATCGCCAGCTTCGACGCGATCTCGAGCACCTGCGCCTCGCGCTTCAGGCCCGATGCCACCAGCTCCGTCATGTAGACGAACTGGCCGGACGTCACGCGTTCGGCGAGGGATCGCACCTTACTTACCCAGCTCCTTTCGTACCGCTCGAGTGCCCTCCACCATCGCGTTCAATTTGCTGAACGCGACATCACGAGGCAGGCGCACGAGACCACAATCGGGAGTGATGATCAGCCGTTCGGGTCCGATCACCTCGAGACCGCGGCGGATTCGATCCGCGACGAAACCCGCTGACTCGACCTCGTTCGTCTTCACGTCGATCACGCCGATCGCCACTTCGAACGGAACGTTGAACTTCTTGAACAGCTCGAGGTCATCCTCGCCGCGGCGAGCGAACTCCATCGAGACGGCCTGCACCTTGGCTTCGAGAATGGCGGGGAACAGGAACTGATAGCTGCCCTCGAACGACGGCTTGCCGTAGCGGTTGCCGTAACAGATGTGCAGGGTGATATGGGCGTTCACGCCCTCCACCATGGCGTTGATCGCCTTGAACGCCCACGCCACATCCTCAGGGAAGCCGGAGAAATAGGGCTCGTCGATCTGCAGACGCGTCGCCCCCGCGCGCACGAGTTCTTTCAATTCGAGGTTCAGCATGCGTCCGAGATCGAGCGCAAACGCTTCCTCGGTCGGGTAGTGCTTGTTCTGAATACGCTTGACCAGCGTGTGCGGCCCCGAGATCGAAATCTTCGAGGAGTGATCCGTGAACCGGCCGAGGAACTTCGCTTCTTCCGAGATGCCCAACGTCCCCGTCGCCAGCTTCGACCGCACCACGCTCTCGTAGAAATCGTAGTAGAAGCGCTTCGATCCCTGATCGACCTGCACGCCCGGCATGCGCTCGGTGAAGTAGTCGATCATGTTGTCGCGCTGCGCCTCACCATCGGAGACGATGTCGATACCGGCGACCTCCTGGTCCTTGATCGCCGCCTTGCGGACAGCGTCGTGCATCTCATCGAGGTCACGGCGACTCAGACGGCGCGAGAGGTATTCGTTCTTCGCGCGCTCGAGCCACTCGGGCATCGAGTAGCTCCCGATCACGGTTGTGGGAAGAATGGGCAATGGCGACGACATAGTTTTCTCTGCAGTTGTAGGGCGGGTCTTGCTTTGTAGACCCGCCGTCCTAATCTCGTTGCGTCGTGTAAAGAATGCTTGTCTTCGTACCCGGTCGATACGGGAACGGCGCGAAATGAACGTCATAGCCGGCGCGCGCGCCGACGGCTCGCAGCAGCGCGCCGTTGACCCAGGTCACGAGCGAGCCATCGAGCTTGCCGGGTCCGCGGAAGCCCTTGCGGTAGTCGTCCATGTCGCTGACGAAAATGTCCTGCACCTGCAGATATCCGCGCGGGTGCAGCAGCGGCAGCGTGTTGGCGAAGCTCTCCCCTGCTCCCCGCGAAATATGGAACCGCACATCGTCAGGAGCCTCGGCGAGCAGGTCCTCGAGGTGGGTGCGGTTCAAGCCCGGCGGCACGTGATCCTCTTCGCGATCGTCGAGCACGCGCAGGCGCTCTTCGAGCTTGAAGGTGTCCCAGAGACGGCGCCAGAACTCGACGCCTTTCTCACCCGGGTAGATGGCGAACGGTCCCTCGTCGAGAAGCGTCTTCACCAGACCGGGAAGCTCCTCTCTGGTTAGACCGAAGTCGGCCGTCAGACGGTCCACAGCCGGGCCGTTGAGATAGGCGCGCACCTCGACGAGATACAGCTTGCCGTCGCGACGAACCAGGTCGTCGAACGGCAGGTTGTCGTACACGTTGGTCAGGTGCACGTACATCAACTTGAAGCGGTACTTCGTCAGCGACTTCTCGGGATTGAGTGCGTCGAGCGGGATGCCGCTGGCGTGCTCGCCGTGATGGGCGACCGCCTGCAGCGCGCGCTCGAGACTCGTCGGCGAGTAGTCGCCGAGGATGAAGTGCAGACGCGAATAGAAGTTCGTGCCGCACTGCGCGTCGAGCGCCTTGAAGCGATCGAGCCATGCCGCTGCGCGGGCGCCTGAACCCACGCCGATCTCGAGACCGACGATGTCCTGCGGTAACTGATTGCGATTCTCGAGATCGCGCAGCAGCGTCCAGAAGTCGGCGACCGCGTCGTGCACGGCCTGCGGATGATTCGCGTCGGACGTCCCGCCAGGCAGTGCGGCCTCGAAGCCTTTGCCCGACATGGCTTCCCAATCACCGAGGTGACGCCAGAACAGCCGATTGAAGGCCCAGATCAGACAGTCGCGATAGGGCCTGAACTCGTCGAGGTAGAGGTGGTTGTAGCCGTTTGATTGGGGACCGGCACCAATGTTCTGGACGGCGCGCGCCAACTCTTCCGGCAGCCGCGCCGCGTCGGCCTGGCGCAGATCGATGGCGATTTCGGCCAGCGGCAGCACCTGCCCCTGGGGACTTGTCGTCCGCCGGACGATGACCGGATCGCGGAAGTTGGTCTTGTATTGAATCCAGTCGAGGTGGATGCGCAGCGATGGAGCCAACCGCGCGTCCAGCACGCCGTCTTCCACGAGGGACATCAAAGACCCGATCACCAGGCTGGCGAGCTCGCTCTGAGGTGACCGCTGGTTCCCCTTCGGTTTCTTGCTCTGCGAGATGTGATTGATGTGGACGATCACCGCGTCAGGTCGCTTCTCTTGTTGTATGTAGACGGTACGCCGTGAGAGGCGTCAACCAGCCTCTCAGTCTATTTCATGAATCCGAACAAGTCATGCGGTATGCGAAAATCCGCCTGCAGCTTCGGCGAGACGAGGCTTCGCCTGGACCGAAGGGCGCCGTTTGGGTCTATGCTGGCGGCGTGACGCGATTCCTCGCGATCGGGCTGGCCGCGATTGGAGCGATGCCGTTGCTGGCGCAGCCACAGGAGCGCCCGCAGATCCTCTCGCGACTGACCTGGTTCGATCGCGCCGGCACACGCCTGGGCGGTATCGGTCCGGTCGCCGATCACGGCAACTTCGAACTCTCGCCTGACGGCACGCGCGTGGCGGTCGCGGTCACCGATCACGCACAGGAGACGCGCGATATCTGGATCTACGACGCGAAATCAGGCGATCGCACACGATTCACCTCCGACCCCGCCGACGAGAATTGGTTGATCTGGTCGAGCGACAGCCAGCGCGTCATCCTCAATTCATTCGGACGCGAGCATCTCGATCTCTTCCAGGCCGCGGCACGCAGCCTCGAGCCGCATACCGTGCTGATGCAGGACAGCATCGCCAAATGGCCGGTCAGCTGGTCGCGCGACGGCCGATTCCTGCTCTACGTCACGAACAGCCGGACGACGAGCAACGATATCTGGGTGCTGCCGCTGACCGGCGATCGCAAGCCCTATCCGTACCTCGAGACTGAAGCGTCCGAGAACTGGGCGACGTTCTCCCCCGACGGCAAGTGGGTGGCCTACAGCTCCACGCAGACGGGAACGATCGAGGTCTACGTGTCGCCGTTCCCGTGGAACGGAAAACGATTCCGCGTGTCAGCCGACGGCGGAAGCCAGGCGCGCTGGCGGCGTGATGGCAGCGAGATCTTCTACCTCGCCCCTGATCGCAAAGTCGTCGCCGCGTCGGTCACGATCAAGGGGAACCAGTTCACGCTCAATGGCTACGATCCGCTGTTCGAGATCAGACATCCCTACGGCGCGTATCACGCGTTCGACGTCACGGAAGACGCGAAGCGGTTTCTGGTGAATACGCTGGTCGTGAATCCGGGCGGCACAACGGTCGTCGCGTCTCTGCAGGTTCCGAGAGTTCACGAGGTTCGGTTGGTTCCGAAGGTTTCGGTTCCGAAGGTTCGGTTCAGAAGGTTCGCGTTCTCATTCCGCCGCCTTCAAAATCCGATCGAGAATTCGTTGATCGGATGGAAGCAGACCGACCTTCGCGAGTCGCGGCGTCAGCGTGAGCCAGTTCTTGTCTCCACGGAACACACGTCTGAATAGCGGCAGCGACTGATCGACCCGTCCCATGTTCACGAGAGCGACGGCGTGCCAGTAGACCATCTCGAGGTTGTCCGGCACGAGGGCGGCCGCGGCGCTGTACTCGCGAAGCGCGGCTTCATTATCTTTATGCTCGACCGCGAGATCGCCGGCGTTCATGTGGTTGTAGGCGCGCTGCAGTACCAGCAGGCGACGCAGTTCCTTGAGCGGTTCCGGATTGTCGTCAATGCGGAGATCGAAGACGCGATCCGCCCACGGCTGTCCCGTGGGCTTGCCCGTCACGACGATCAGCGCCGCGGACTG
>DATCXH010000074.1:0-6111 GCA_036565925.1 Vicinamibacterales bacterium | reverse complement strand
GCTGGCAACAGAGCAACGGCTCCGGCGGATGGAGCAACGCCACGTCGGAGCGAGCCGGTCAACTGGACAGCGATCGCGCCGCACGTACCCAGGGCAATCAACGGGCGACCGATCGAAGCACCTATCAACGCAGCGGAAGCACACGCTCCGGCGCGGGCAGCTACCGCGGTGGTGGAGGGTCGCGCGGCGGTGGCGGACGCCGTCGCTGACACGCACATACCGACAACGCGCAACGCTTCACTGATTTCATCGAGGTCCGGCTGAAGCCGGACACAACAGCAAGACGTCATCGAAAGGACACACGGCCATGAAGAAGAAACCATCAGTGCTGACGCTGGCATTTGCAGTGCTGCTGGCGAGCGCCGTCACGGCGTTTGCCCAGGACGTGCGCTACAACTTCGACAAGCAGGCGGACTTCTCGCAGTTCAAGACCTACAAGTGGGTCACCCTGAAAGGCGCGCAAGCGCCCAACGATCTCGTTGACATGCAGATCAAGGCCGCCGTCGATGCGGAGCTGGCCATGAAGGGCCTGAAACGCACCGACGCCGATACCGCCGATCTGTACGTGGGCTATCAGAGCGCGATCAACACCGAGAAGCAGTACACCTCCTTCGACACCGGGTGGGGGTATGGCCCTGGCTGGTACGGTGGCGGTTGGTACGGCGGTGGCGGCATCAACACCACGACAGGGCAGACGTCCACGATCTACGTGGGCCAGCTCGCCGTGGATATGTATCAGCCCGGCCAGAAGCAGCTCGTCTGGCGCGGCGTGGCGAGCAAGACGCTTGATACGAAGGCGAAGCCGGAGAAGCAACAGAAGAACCTGGCCAAAGCGATGACCAAGTTGTTCAAGAACTATCCGCCGCCAGTCAAGAAGTCGTAGCCCGTCGCACGCTCATCGGCCGTATGTCCAACCAATCGACCACAGGACGCCGACATCGTAGGTGTCGGCGTCCGGGTTCGGCGGTCGCGTATCGAGCGTATAAAAGACACTCACCGACAGGAACAGATCCTTGAAGAATTCGCGCTTGGCAGCCCCATCCAGCTGCAGGCGCTCTCGCCCTGGATCACTCAGACTCGGGTAGTACTGCATCGTCAGGTCGAGATTGGTCTTCGGACGATCGTAGGTGAAGTACGACGTCTGAACGATCAGCAGCGCCTCGAGGTTCTGCGTCGATTCAACGTCCACACCTTGCTCCTCGTTGAACGCGATCCCGGCGCCCAGTGTCAATTCGGCGCGATTGGTGTTGATCACGCGAGGACCAATGGCGGCGCCGATCTGCGACCGCAACTCGAGCCCGAGACTCTCATTGGTTTCGAACCGCCCTACACCGGCGATAAACCATCGCGGCCACGGATACCGCACGTAGGAGGCATCGAGCGCGCCGCGGTCATCGCGCTCGTCCTCGTCTCTCTGCTCGGTCTGGGTAAACGAGGCCGTCAGGCGTGTCTGCGATCGCGGCTTCCGGTAGCGCGTCTCGGTGTTCAGGTTCAGCTGCGCGATGCCGCTCGAACGCGTGTAGCTGAAGCCAACATCGAACGAGCCATCGAGCTTGCGCCAGAAGCTGCGGCCAATCGTGTTGATTTCGGTCACGTCCTGCATCGCCAGCTGCGCGGTCGCGCCCTGGCTGGCCACGGCGATCGACCGACGCGTGGCGGTTTGTCCAAGGCTGCCAAGAAACGTGCGACCGTCGGTGGTCGTCACTTCGACGAGCCGCGTTGTGATGAGGCTGACCAACTTGTCCCATTCGAGATACAACGTTCCGGCGTCGTCGGTCTTGAACTGGAGGATGCCGCGATCGAGACGAGCGACTTCACCAGTAATCCGGTCGCCGTTGGCGAGCGTGACGATGTCGGTTCTACCCTGCGCCGCTGTGGCCGCCGTGATGCTGCACGCGAGGGCGAATGCGGCGACGGTCTTCGCGAGCGCCACTGACAGCGCCCGCATCAAGAACCCGTGAGGACGAGCAGGGTCCCGCCGAGAGCGGTGAGCACGTTGCCCACGGCGTAGCCCATCCCATAGCCGATCGTCGGGACCTGACTCTCGGCTTCCCTCTCGATCGCCGCGAGCGCCGGACCGGAGGTCCCTGCCCCAGCGCACACGCCGAGCAGGACTCCCGGATGCATGCCAATTACATAGCGGCCGACCAGCACCGCCGCGAGATGCGATAACACGGTGATGCTTGCGGAGGCGACCACCAGCGTCACGCCGGACGTACGGAAGGCCGTAATCGCCTCAGGGCCCGCCTGGAGCGCGACGAGCGCGAGGAACGCCGTGAGCCCCATCGATTCGAATAACTTGGCTGATGCGTCAGGGATTCGTCCGAAGCGCGGATGCCGCGACTTCAGATGACCGAGCGTGAGACCGGCAAGGAGCGCGCCCACCGGACTGCTCAATTTCAACATGACTCCACCGACGCTAAACCCCATGACGCCGATCAGCCCGCCGAGCGCGATCGTGGCTCCGACGAGAAACAGGTCAGTGGCCGCCGTCGGGTATTCCGCGTAGCCGATCTCCGCGGCGACGCGCGTCACCTCCGTTCGAGCACCGGACACGTTCAGCACGTCGCCGCGTTCGATGATCGTCGCCGGCGTCACCGGCAGCTCTCGTCCCGCACGTCTCAGCGCGAGGAGAAAGATGCCTCGAGCGCCAATGCGGTCGGCGAGCAGTCGCAGCGATTGTCCCGCGAGTGCGCGATTGGTCAGCACGAGGTCGGCGGAGATCATGGGAATCTCGAGCAGACCGCGATCGTGCAGCTCGTAGTCCTCGAGAGGATTCGTGTCGGCGATGAGCGCCGCCGACCAGCCGGCAACCGCCACCACGTCGCCGTCATGCAGAAGCATTTCAGGCGTGGCGTCCAGCAGCGCATCTCCCCTTCGCACGCGGGTGACGATGGCTCGATGCTCGCCCGGCCATCGGCGCTCCATTTCAGCGACCGTGCGTCCGTCGAATGCGGCCGGCAGCCGATAGCCGCGCACGAGAATCGGCCGATATGCCGAGTTCAAGGATTGCGACTTCGCGTTCATCCCGAGCGACTGCTCGAGTTCGCGGCTGCTGGCTTTGAGATCGACGCGCATCAATCGCGGCGCCACGTACGACAGAAACCCGACCACAGCGATCAGGCCGACCACGTAAGTGAGTGCGTAGGCCGTGGTCGCGTTGTGCGCGAGTCGATCGCGGGCCGCAGCGTCGAGGGCTAGTCCTGCAGTGGCATCGGTGGCGGTGCCGAGCGACGTCGAATTCGTCAATGCGCCGGACAGCACACCTGCCGCAGTGCCGCGATCCAAATCCCAGATGCGGGCAACGCCCCAGGTCAAGACGACAGCGGTGATGATCAAGGTGGCGATCACCGCGAGTTGCGGCAGCGCACTGGATCGCAATCCGCGAAAGAACTCAGCCCCAGTCCGGAGGCCGATCGCGAACACGAAGAGCAGGAAGAAGACGTCCTTCAACCCCCCGGGGACTGTGATTCCCAATTGACCGATGACGAGACCTGCGATCAGGCAACCCAGGACAGGCCCTGGCTGAAAGGCGCCGACGCGTACCTGTCCCAACGCGAATCCGATCGCCAAGACCACGAACAGCGCCAGCGCCGGATTCTCGCGCAGCGCGTCGGCCAGCCACGCCATGTGGCCCTACTTCGTCGCCTTCACCGTCGGCGCCAGTGGGTTGCCACCAAGCTGATTCGAGATCAACGTAATCGCGCGCTGCGCGCGGACACTGTTGCCGGCATCATCGAGCGGCGGCGACACCACGGCGATTCCGAACTTGCCGGGCGAGACCGCGATGAGCCCGCCACCGACACCGCTCTTGGCCGGCAGCCCGGTGTGATACAGCCACTTGCCGGAGTCGTCATAGAGTCCCGCCGTCGCCATCACTGCCAACACGCCGGGCACTTTGTCGGCGTCGATGACCTGTTTTCCTGTGACTGGATTCCGGCCGCCTGCCGCAAGGGTCGCCGCCATCGTGGCAAGGTCACGGGCGTTCACGCCGATCGAGCACTGCCGCGTGTAGAGATCGACGGCCTGCTGCCAGTTGTCCTTGATGTAGCCGTAGGCGAGCATGAGCGCACCAATCGCCTGGTTGCGTTGATTGGTGTCCGCCTCGGACTTGTAGACATCCTGCAAGACCGAGAGCTGGCGGCCGGCGAAGTCGTTGTGAATGCCGATGATCTTGCCCCACACCTCGTCGGCCGAGGAGCCACGCACCATGCTGGTCGCCGAGATCGCGCCCGGGTTGACGAGTGGATTCATCTCCGGCGCCCCCGTGCCCACCACGGTACGCACGCCTTCCACAGCGATGATCGAATTGAAGCGCGCGCCAGTCGCATCGACGCCAATCCGCTTCTCGATGGCATCGAGGCCCTGTTCCTGGATCACCTGGGCCATGGTGAACACCTTGGAGATCGATTGAATCGAGACTTCCGTCTTCACGTCACCGGCGGTGATGACCTTGCCATCAACTGTCACCAACGCGATCCCGAACAGGTTCGGATCGACTTTCGCCAGCGCCGGAATGTAATCGGCGTTCTTGCCCTCCTTGAGATTCCTGAACTCCTGATACGCGGTGTCCACCGCTTTCTGCGGGTCACCCGATTGCGCAAATACGCCGCTCCACCAGCCGACCGCCAACAGCGCCACGACAACGCCGATCCAGACGCGTGTGATCTTCACCATGACTATTGACCTCCGATGGTTGCCGAGAAGTTGTATTTGAATGAGAACTGGAGCTTGAAGCCCTTGCCGACGAACGGATCGCGGAACATCTCGCGGCGCCCCCACTGCACTTCGCCGCCCATCATCACGTTGGCCACTGGCGAGTAGAGGAGATTGCCGAGCGCGTACTGGCCGGTCTCGAACGCGTCGTCCGCCTGGCCATCGGTGTTGTCGTTGTCCTGTCGCGAATACCCGACAGAGGTCGACCACTGCTTGTTCCAGTTGTGATCGAGGAACACCACGGATGCCGTGATCGGGATCGCCTCGCCCTTGATCGGACTGCGGATGTCGCCGGGATTCCGCGCGATACCGACGTCGACCGGCGAATCGTTCATGTAGTTCTGGATGCCTTCGCCGAACACGAACTGCAGCCGGAGCGTGTTGCTGCCGCCGAACTTGAGGTTCGAGCTGAGATTGATGCCCCAGCGTGTCGCGCTGCCACTCAGATCGAACTGGTCGTCGAGGATGTCGTCCCACTTCATCCAGCCGAGCATCCCCGCTGCCTCGACGTAGCCCCACGGTCGCCCGAAGCGGTACTCACCGGACAGGTCAGGAGCGGGCGATCGGCCGCGAACGTTCTGCAGCTCGATGCGGTCCGCCAGCACGCCGGCATCTCCTGACGCACCCGGCCGTTCGAGCGCAAGCGTGAGCCGCGTGTCGCCCTGAATCGGCATCCACCGCACTTGCACGTTGCGGAAGAACACCATGCCGGTGGGGCCCCAGTACTCGAGCGAGTTGGGGAAGACATCGATGTCCATGAACGGGCTCCACGTCTGGCCCGCGCCGAAGTGCCCGAGTTCCCCGTAGGCATGTCGGAGTCTGAACGTCGTCTGGCCCTCGTCGACACCGGTGCCGAACAGTTCGAACTCGAACGTCGTCTTCAGGTCGCCGAGATCGGTCGGCGTCGTCGATCGCACGCCGAACCGTGTCTGCCGCACACCGGCAAACGTGCTGCCGTCCCTCCCGAACTGGTCCTCGAATGACGGGAGGCGTGTGACCCGCATGGTGTCGAACCAGTTCGGGTTGATGGTGGTGAAGTTCTGGCCAATGTCGAGCATCGCGAAGCCGTAGACCTCGAGACTCGGCTTGGATGGCGGCGCCGGCTGTGCAGCACCGCCTGCGGAGCCCGATGTGGCGGCGGGCTCGTGTTGCGCGAACGCTGTCGAAGGGGCCCCCAGAGACAGGCACGCGATCAGCAGCCACAACCCGCTGGCATGCCTCGTTATCTGTGGTGGTCTCATCCTCGTCTCTCTCTTTCTCCGGCGTAGAGGCGGGTCTTCAAACCGGCCCCGGCGTAGAGGCGGGTCTGTAGACCCGCCTGAACAACGTTCAATGCACGTTCGCGCGTTCCCACGCGCGCACACGAAGCCGAGCGGCATCGAAGAGCCGCTCGTA
>DATCXH010001256.1:0-6500 GCA_036565925.1 Vicinamibacterales bacterium | reverse complement strand
GCGGCTTCGACTTGCGTCGCGAGAGCGGCGTAATCCTCGCCGCGCAGCCGTAGCGGAGCGCCGAACGTCACCCGAACGCGCCCGGGCTTCACGAAGGTACTGCCCATCGGCATCAACGCGTCCACGTCGTTGATGCGGATTGGAACGATCGGAATATCGAGCCGCGATCCGATCATACCGATGCCCCCGCGAAACGGCTTCATCTGACCCGTCGGCGATCGCATGCCCTCGGGAAAGATCAGGATTGACCAGCCCATGCCGGTGAGCTCGCCGATGTACTTCAACGTCTGACGGGCGCCCGCCTCGCGCTGCGGCAGCGGGAACGCGTTGAAGAAGAATGCCGCCAGATAGTAGTTCAGCGAGTTGGTAAACCATTCCCGCCAGCTGTGGTCCGCGGGGAAGAAATGGGCTTTGAAGAACTCCTTGGCCATCGCCGGTGCGACGCGCGCGCGCCATCGGCCAGGCAGCGACGAGAGGATCACCGGCACGTCCATATGACTCTGGTGATTCGCGGCGAATATCACCGGACCGTTGATCTGACGCAGGTGTTCGAGGCCTTCGACGTGCGTGTACGCGAACGCGCGCGTCAGCGGTACGATCCAGGTCGCCTGCGAGAGGCGGCGCACCAGGCGAACGGGCAACGTGCGATTCCATGACGGGAACTCGACGGGCTCTTCGACGCCTTCTGCGGTTGCTGGTGCTTCGACGAGCTGTTTCAGATCGGCGACGCTCGCCGCTTCCGAGAAGCGTCCCTCGTCGAGTCGGGTCTGAAATCGATCCTCGAGCGCCACCATCAGCTCGACGCGTTCGAGCGAGCTCAAGCCTAACTCGTCGAGCGTCGTCGTTCCGCTCACTGCACGACCGTGTGCGAAGCGCGCGAGCAGTGATTCGAGGGAGTCGCCAGTCGGTGCGGCGACTGGAGAGCCACCCGCTCGCACCCAGTCGCGGATGGCGCTGCGCTTCAGTTTGCGTGTGCCTTCGGTGCGCGGCAGGGTGGTGCCTGGCCAGAGTGAGGAGGTGCGAATGCGCTGATGGTCCTGCAGCCGCGCATTGGCCTGACGAATCACGGCATCGACATCCGTCCCTGGATCGACGACGAGCACCGCATGCACCCGTTCCTGTGCGCCATCGATTGCGCCGACGACTGCCGACTCGCGCACACCGGGCTGCTCATCGAGCACGCGCTCGACGTCCTCGGGAAACACGTTGAGGCCGTCGGGCGTGACGATCATCTCTTTCTTGCGACCCTTGATGAACAGTCGGCCCTGTTCGTCACGCTCGCCGATGTCGCCTGTATGTAGCCAGCCTTCTGCGTCGAAGACACTGTCCGGCGAAGTTGCGCCGAAGCGCGCCGCGCTCTGCGGGCCCGAAGGCGGAGGCGTTGGGCGCTGGGCGTTGGCCGTTTCGGCTACGTAGTAGCCGCTCGTCACGTTTTCGCCGCGGACGAGGATCTCGCCGTCGTCGGCGATACGAATCTCGACGCCTGCGATCGCGGTGCCGACCGAGCCCTTGCTCATCTTGAACGGGTGATTGAGCGTGACGATCGGTGCGGTCTCGGTCAGACCATAGCCCTGGACGACGGCAAAGCCAAGACGGCGCCAGAACTCTTCCACGTCGGGCGGCAGCGGCGCCGCACCGACGACGAATGCCCAGAACTTGAGGCCGAACGCCGAGTGCACGCGACGGTACTTCCACCAGCGGCCAGGGATCGAAATGCCGGGTGGCGGCGGTTCGGCCGCCTCGGGAAACGTATGAACGATGTGCTCGCGGAGCACATCGAGGATCTTCGGCACGCAGACAAGGACTGAGACGCGGCGTGTCTTGATCAGATGCAGCACGTCGTGCGGGTTGAAGCTGCGCGTGAAGATCACCGTACCGCGCACCATTGGCGGAATGTTGCTCGCCATCGACTGCCCGAACATGTGGCTGAGCGGCAGCAGATTCACAAAGCGAAGCGGATGGAACGGCCACGCGTACTTGCGGTACTTCAGCACCTCACGTTCAACGGGAACGATGTTCGCCATCACATTGCGATGGCGAATCACCACGCCTTTGGGTTCAGCCGTCGCGCCTGAGGTGAAGATGATCTGAATGATGTCGTCGCGGGAGACGGGCACGTCCGGCATCGCATCGCCTGCCGCGCCGAAGCCGCGAGCCGAAGGCGGGCGCCAGTCGAAGTCGGCGAACGGCCACACGTGCTGGAAGCCGTGCCCGACCGGAAGCTGTGCCACGTCCTCGCCGACGAGGATGAGACGCGCGTCAACCAGCCCGCGCACCTTCAGTACGAACTCGGCCGACGACCGATAATCGATGGGGACGACGATGATGCCGGAGAGGAGGCAGCCCCAGTACGCGGCGACCCACTCGGGACGGTTTTCTCCCCAGAAGACGACCTTGTCACCCTTGGTGAATCCCGTTGCCGCGAGCCTGGCCGCGAAGCCTTTCGCGGCGCGGGCCACATCCTCGTAGGTGTGCCCCCGCCGCCGGTAGCCGTCGTCGTAGACCAGGAACTCGCCGCGAATCTCGGCCAGGTCGCGAAAGAAGTCGATCAGCGTATTCCGCTGCACCTGTGAATTATGATCCAGGCTATTGTCTGTTCCCCCTGCGATAGCTGTCGGTGCGTTGTATGACACCGTCCTTCAGTCGGCCTTGCGCCAGTTCTTTGAGCGCGCATCGCTCGATACGGAGGTCACGCCATCGGTGTCGTCTGACGGCCGTCTGTCAATCGAGCCGTCGGCGAATCCCTCGGCGCTGACCATCAGGTGGTTCGGGACCCGCTACACGCTGCGTGTGCCAGCGCGGTGGCCGTTTACGGCGCATGAAGTGCGGTTGGCGCAGGCGATTGGCGCGGTGCTCGCCGCGCGGTACAGCGCGATCCTGAATCCGCGGATCATCGCCGAGCGCAACGATCTATTCCGCGGTTTGATCGAGGACCGCTATGTCGGTGCGTTCCTCGATCATCGGCCGTATGCGATCGACGGGCGAGAGGGCAAGGCCGATCGCATTGCGTCGGTGATCGAGTTGCTCCGCGTGGCAGCCCTTTCCAGCTACGAGAACCGGCCAATTTCTACCGGCGTCGTGATGCTCGGCACGTCGACCGATCCGTGCAGGCCCGATACACCGCTGCCGCCGTCGGCGCCTTCGTATACCGAATCCGCGGCGGCGATCAAAAGCCTGTTCCGTCTCGCCGACGGTGTGCGCACGGTCTTTCTCGCCAATTCGGAAGGTCGTTTGCTCGACATCATCGACATCGAGCGCTGGGCGAACCAGGTGAACCGGCAGCAGGCGCTGCAGGTGCCGTGTGCAAAGGCCTATCAGCCACACGCGCGCGCGACGCTGCAGCAAGGACACGTCTGTGCGGTGCTCAGCCCTTCGCGTGAGATCAAAATCTTCGCGGAAGGGGCCGAGGTGTTCACCTTCCGCGGCGCGGCATGGCACCTCCTGGACCTGCAGGCTAAATACAAGCTGTGGGCCGAGGCGGTCGGCGATGAAGCGCTGGCGATGCGGATCTTTCAAACGGCGCTCGACCTGGCGGATGCGCGCGAGGGCGCGCTGTTCGTGGTCGCCCGCGACACCGCAAATGGCGTCACCAAACTGGTCTCACCCGCCGATCGTCTCGACGTACCGCATGACTCTGCCGGTCGTGCGGGTCCGACCTCACGGCGCGACCTCCTCGAATTGTTGCAGGGACGTTCGCTCACCGATCTGGATCCGAACGTGCTCGCGGCGCTGGCTTCATTGGACGGCGCCATCGTTGTTGATCGGAACGCGCGGTTGCTTGCCGCAGGCGCCATCCTGCGTCATCCACCCTCAGCTGAGCTGGAAGCTGGTGTCGTCGAGGGCGCGCGCACGACCGCGGCGCTCGGTGCCAGTAAGTTCGGTCCGGTTCTCAAAGTCAGTGAAGACGGCATCATTACGTTCTTCGACGGTGAGAAGGTCTGGGACATCTAGTAGATCTAAATTTCAGGCAAACGACATTTATCAGGCAGATCCCATAGCGGTGTGTTACCCCGACCGAGTATGATCGGCAACTCTTTATGCGGTTCTTTCTGACCGGCGCGACGGGTTACATCGGTTCCGCGGTCCTCGAAGCCGGTCTCCGCGCAACCCACCAGGTCACCGCACTCGTTCGGGATCCAGAGAAGGCCCAACACGTTTCGTCCCGCGGCGGGACCGCCGTGATCGGCGAATTGTCGCGGCCGGCGTCGTACGCCGCGGCGGCAGAAAAGTGCGACGTCTTGATTCACGCGGCGTCGGATAGAAAGCGTAAGCAAGCCGTCGATCGAGAGGCGATCGACACGTTGATGGCGGCCGCTGAGCGTCGTGTGGAACAAGGCCTTCCGGCCTGTGTCATCTACACGTCCGGTATTTGGGTCCTCGGTCACACGCAGGGTGCGGCAAAGGAAGACGCGCCAGTCGATCCGCCAGCGCACGTCTCGTGGCGCCCCGAGCATGAAGCGCTGGTGCTCGAGGGTTCATCAAGCGGTCGGGTTCGTACGGCGGTCATCAGGCCCGGCATTGTCTACGGCGGCGCGCGCGGCGTCATTGGCGATCTGTTGAAAGACGCTCGAAACGGGTTGTTGCGTGTGGTGGGTGACGGCCGTAATCACTGGCCGTGCATTTACGATCGGGATTTGGCCGACCTCTATCTCCGTGTCGCGATGTCGCCGGACGCGTCGGGGATCTTCCACGTCAACGACGAAGCCGACGAGCGCGTGGACGACATCGTCGACTCCATCTCGCGGCATGTTCGCACGCGCATCGACATTCGTCATGTCCCGCTCAGCGAAGCGCGGACGAAGATGGGCCCCTACGCGGATGCCCTCGCACTCGATCAGATCGTCAGAAGCCCGCGCGCCCGCGCCTTAGGATGGTCGCCGACGCTGCACTCGGTGGCCGGCAATGTGGCGCGTCTGCTCGAGGAATTCCGCACGGCGGTTGAAGCCGCAGCATAGTTCCAAGTTCCAGGTTCCAAGTTCCAGGTTCCAGGTTCTAGGTTCCACGTTCCGCCCGGGCGAAGACCGAACCTGGAACGCTGAACCCGGAACCCAGAACCCAGAACCCGGAACCCTGAACCTGGAACCCGGAACCCTGAACGATGGAACCTGGAACGTGGAACCTGGAACCTGGAACTCAACGCTCTGCTCAAGAGTCATCGAAATCCCGCTTATCTTCCTCGGTCGCTCCAGGCAAGAACTCGAAAAACGCATCCAGGCTGCGATCCAGTGCGCGGCGGAGCTGCGGGATCGTGCCATCGATCGTGTGCAAGGTCAGTCCAGCCTCGCCGTCCTTCAACCGAAGACGGGCCTCGTCGGTCCCGACCAGCGTGCCTTCGGGAACGAGACGGATGCCATAGACCATCGTGTAGCGCGCCATACGACTAATGAACCTCTCATGCGCGGAACCAGTGCGCCGCGATGATGACTCCGAGCAGCGCCGCTCCACCGAGCGCGACTGCCCCGTTCGGGACGAAGAGCAGCGCCGCGGCAATCGCCGCGAGCGCGCGTTCCACCGGTGATGCGGCGCGGCGAATCCATCCTGCCGCGGACACGGCAATGGCCAGCACGCCCAGCGACGCCGTCAACAACGACCACGCGATACCCTCGGCTGAGCCTTGCAGCAGCAGCCCAAGCCCGCGCGGATCCATCGTAAACGCGAACGGCACGATGAAGGCCGGTGCCGTGTACTTCCACGACAGCATCGTCGTGCGCAGCGGGTTGCCGCCGGTGAGGGCCGCGGCCGCAAACGGTGACAGCGCAGTCGGCGGGCTTACCTCCGACAGCACCGCGTAGTAGAACACGAACATGTGCGCGGCGACCTCAGCTACGCCCACCTGCACGAGTGCCGGGACGATCATCACAGCCGCGATGATGTAGGAGGCCGTCACCGGAACGGCCAGCCCGAGCACCCAGACGGCGAGTGCGGCAAAAAGGATGGTCAGCAGCAGGCTACCTCCCGCCAGCGTCACGATGAGTCCGGCGACTTTCAGGCCGAGGCCAGTCAGCGTGATCACACCGACGATGATGCCGGCGGTTGCAGTGGTGGCAGCGACGGACAAGACCCCTCGTCCACCAGCGGCGAGCGCGGCGGCGAGTCGCATCGGCACGAGTGCCGTATCGCGATTGACGAAGCTGAGCGCAACGCCGAGCACGGTCGCCCAGAAGACCGCGAGATATGGCGTGAAGCCCATGACCATGAGCACGACGATCGCGGCGAGCGACGCGAAGAAATGCCAGCCCTTCCGCGTCAATGCACCGAGTGACGGCAGGTCGGCGTTGACCGGTCGCAGCGCGAGACGCCGGGAGTCACCTTCGACCATCAGAAAGATCGAGAGGTAGTACAGGAAGGCCGGAAGCGCGGCCATCACGATGACCTGCAGATAGGAAATGCGCAGGAATTCAGCGATGAGAAACGCCGCCGCTCCCATCACTGGCGGCGCGAGAATCGCGCCAATTCCTGCGGAGGCGAGCACGGCGCCGGCGGTATCTGCCGGGTAACCG
>DATCXH010000755.1:0-8445 GCA_036565925.1 Vicinamibacterales bacterium | reverse complement strand
AGATATGAATCGCCGGCGACGAACGACGTGTACGCAGCAAATTGGCCGTTGCGTGCTACACGTGCCCGGCTTGGCATCCCTGGGAGATTGATCGACTGAGTGATGTTCAACTGATCGTCGATAAGATGTCCGAAGAACCCGACCGGGGCAGTGCTGATCGTCAGACAAAGGCCGTCCGTCGCGCTGAAGTGCAGTCGATTACACGAGATCGTTGTGCCAGCACGCCGCGAGAGGTTCTCGAGTGATGAGAACGTCAGATGCCCGTAGGTCGGGCCAGGCCTCAAATCTCTGAACGCGACATACGCACCTTTTCGAATACTGGCAACGGCCTGCAACTCTGCAGCGCTGTCCGCAGCGGCACCAGTTGACGCAGTGGATGACTCGACGCGAGCAAAATACAGGTAGGCACCAGCACCCGCAACAATCGCGGCGACGGCGATCGTGAAACTTCTTAGCCGTAACGTGGTCGTCATGCAGTGCCTGTTTCGAGCGGACGATCGTTTGTCGCTTTGAGCATAAATGAGCTCAAGGCCATCGCGGCTATCGACGCGAACAGCGCCAGCATCACAACGGTCCCAGGACCCCGCCAACTCCAGATCACACCCACGATCACCGAACTTGCGAGACGCATCAGGCTCGTGGCGGTATTGATCGTGGCCAGGCCGCTCGCGCGAACTTCGGCCCGCGTAGCACTGCTGACGAGCGCGGCGATAACACCGTCGGTGGCCGCGTAGTACGCGCCGTGCAGCAACAGAACCAGGCCGAGTGTCCAGAGCCCGATATCCAAGGTCGCCATTCCAGCGTAGACCAGCACGATGCACGCCTGGCCAATGACGAACACCCTCGATCGTCCGACGGCATCGGCAAGACGGCCCAGCGGTGCCGCCAGCACCAGATACGACGTGGCGGTGCCCGCGTACAACAGTGGAATCGTTTCTGCGCCGCTGCCCCGCTTCCACTGCAAAAGTAGATACAGGAACGCGTCGCTCACGACTACGAAGCTGGTCAGGGCGGCTGCCGTGGTGATCGCAACGAACTGTCGGTTCCGCAGGAGACCCGGCAAATCCACGGTGAGATGGCGCTCACCGGAGGCGTCGCCCCTGCGGTCGTCAACCAGCAGAACGAGGGCAGCGATCCCAATCAGCGCAATCGCGAAGCTGACGACGAATATCGCATCGAAGCGATTGGGCATCGTCGACAGGATCCAGAAAGCCAGCAGCGGGCCGACGAGCACGCCAACGGTATCCAGAGCGCGATGAACACCGAACGCGGACCCGAGATCCTGCGGACGCGTCGCGAGCGAGATCAGGGCGTCGCGAGGTGCGGTGCGAATCCCCTTGCCGAGCCGATCTGCGGAGAGGATCGCGGCGACAGCCGTCCACGCGTTGCCGGTCACGAGCAGCCCGATCTTGCAAATCGCTGAGAGCCCATAGCCCAGCGTCGCTACCAGTTTGTACTGTCGCCAGCGATCGGCGACGACCCCGCTGGCCAGCCGGGCCACCGCCGTCACACCCTGGTACAAGCCATCAATCACGCCGAACTGCACGGCGGAGAGCTGCAGGTGCACGAATAGATACACCGGCAGAATGCTGGAGATCATTTCCGAAGATATGTCGGTGAAGCAGCTGACCAGGCCGAGCAGCCAGACTGTACGCGGAATGAGCGGACGCGCTGACGCGCGGAATCGTCGATCTAGAAAACTGCGAAGGCCGCCGACATCAATGGGGTACACAGAAGAAGTGCGAAGTCTAAACCGGACGACTTCGCACTTAATACTTAGCGCGTGGCGGTCTGCTGCACCGCCGGCGGCACGCTGTTTCGCTTGCCGCTGAAGACTGCCGCAAAGAGCAACCAGCCCAGAGGCAAGGCCAGCAGCGCATAGCTGAGGATCTGTCCATAGCGGCCGTCCGGTCCATACGGCTCGGTCGCCCAGTGCAGCGGCTCGCTATACGGGAAGATGTTGGCTTCGGTCAGTTCGTGGAACCCGTAGATGAACAGCTGCACGACGAACACTGAGAGGAACAGCGCGGTCACCTGGAAGAACAGCGCAAGGTTGATGCGATGGCCGTAGCGAGACCACAGATACGCGACGAACGCGGCTGACAGGGTCCCGCCGATCGCGCCGATCAGAATGTTCGTGCCCGCTTCCTGAAACAGCAGCGTGCCCATCAACAGCGCGGTCTCCATGCCCTCGCGCGTGATCATCAGCAGCGTGAACAGGAAGACGCCGATCAGGGCTTTCGACCCGACCTTCAATGCCGACGACTCGAGATGCGTCTCGATGTCCTTCTTGATGCGCTTGGCGTGCTTCCACATGTGCACGATGAGCGACGCCACTAACACCGCCGCGGTCAGCGCCAGAATGCCTTCCCACAACGCTTGATTGTTCGCGCGTTGGAAGAGGATTGCCGCGCCGACGCTGAGCAGCACGGCGACGCCGATACCCCAGTGCACGGCCGACACCAATTGCGGTCTCCCGGTCTTTCGGAGATACGCGAGGCTGATGGCCACGATGAGAAAGGCCTCGAGCCCTTCTCGGAGAGTGATGACAAAAGCTTGCAGCATGAAGTCCCCGTAATGAGAACGAGTCTCAATACGAGTCTATACCAAGTCAATTCCCCAAGTCCCGATCGACCAAAACCCAACCATTCCCACCCTGCTTCCAAATCGAGTTGGGAGTCGCAGGTTGGGAGTGGTTGGGAGTTGGCGGTTGGGAACGGGGAATTTACTTAATCGGAATCGTCCAGAAGTAGACGGTGCGGCCGTTCACGTTGAGCGTCTCCTGCGGCTTGGCGTCGCCCATGTCGAACGCGTGCGAAACGATCCGCGTACCCGGCTTCAACTCTTTGTTCAACTTCGGCAGCAGCTTCAGATTGAGTGACGGCAGCAGATACAGCGTGACGACCGTCGCTTCGCTGATGTCGGTGGTGAACAGGTCCTGGTTGAGGAACTTCACCCGATCACCGACGCCAGCGTTCTTCAGATTCTCCTGCGCTTCCTTGATGCGCTGCGGATCGATGTCTATACCGACACCACGCGCGCCATACGTCTTCGCCGCGGTGATCGGAATCCGACCGTCACCAGAGCCGAGGTCATAGACGACGTCGTTCTTGGTGACCTTCGCCAGCTTGAGCATCGCATCGACCACCTCCTGCGGGGTTGGTACGAAGATCACGTCGGGTGAGCGAAGCGGCTGCTGGGCTGATGAGGGGACGACAAAGGCAGCCAGGATCGCCAGACAGAGAACGGTGCGGCGAGCAGTCATGAGCCTCCTTCAACGGCGAAAAAGCGGATTATATGTGGATGGCAGTCGTCGTTCAAAAGTATGGGGGCAGTAGCGTCGCCGATGCAGACAAGCTGCGAATAGTCGCCGAGCGCGTGATGGCCACACGCCAGCTCGGCCACGACGTCGTCGTCGTGGTCTCCGCAATGGGAGATACGACCGACGAACTTCTCACGCTCGCCAAGAAGATTTCCGCGAATCCCGATCGCCGTGAGCTCGACATGCTGCTCTCGGCCGGCGAACGCATTTCGATGGCACTCCTGTCGATGGCGATTCGCGAGCGAGGCGGCGACGCGATCAGTTTCACCGGGAGCCAGTCCGGCATCATCACGAATGACCGGCACATTGATGCGCGCATCATCGAGGTCCGGCCGTTTCGCGTCCAGGACGAGCTCGCACGGGGAAAGATCGTCGTCATCGCAGGCTATCAAGGCGTCTCCTACAAGAAGGAAGTGACCACGCTCGGTCGCGGCGGCAGCGACACAACGGCAGTCGCGATGGCTGCCGCCCTTGATGCGGAGTATTGCGAGATCTGTTCCGATGTCGATGGCGTGTATTCGGCCGATCCACGCGTGGTGTCCGGCGCGAAACGTATCGGTGTGTTGTCCTATGAAGAGACGCAGGAAATGGCTGAGGCGGGCGCCAGAGTCCTGAACGCACAGGCCGTCGAATTCGCCAAAGAGAAAGGCATCGCGATTTACGCCCGGGCCACCGGAGGTCCGTTGCCGGGCCCTGACCCGTCGAGCGACGGGACGGTCGTACGCCGCAGTCCGCCGCGGATGCCCGGTACTGTCGTCGGCGTCGCCAGCGAGAAGGACATCGTCATGTTGGATGGCGAGAGTGCGCCGAGCGATCTCTTGACCGTCCTCGCCGAACGGCGCGTGCCGGGCAAACAACTTCACGTGTTCGCCGATCGCACCACTGTGGTGATCTCACGAGAGAACCTCCACGATGAAGATCGGCTTCGCGAAGCGCTTTCCACGAGGGTGGGAAAGACCGCTCGGTTGATTGATGGTCTGGGCGCAGTGAGCGTCGTTGGTGCCGGGATCAACGCGACGTACGAGAACGTGCGAGCCGGCACCGCGACGCTGGCGGGATTGGGCATCACGCCAGCGGCTCTCGCAACCTCGTCATTCCGCATCACTTGGATGGTGCCGCGTGATCGCACGGCCGACGTCGTACGCGCGTTACACGCGCGCTTCATCGAGTCGGAGCGCCCGCTGCTGCCGACCGAATAAGAAGAAATCAGGGATCAGGGATCGGGAATCAGGGGTGGCCAGGAACGAGGAATCAGGTAGCTGATTCCCGATTCCTGGCCCTTGATCCCTACGGAGTGCGCGGTGCGCGGCGCTCGCGGAATTCGGGCGCAATGCGCGTCAACCGCGTCCACAGCGCACGGCTTGGCTGCGTGAGGAACGCGTGCCAGGCCGCCTTTTGCGCGACCACCTTCTGGTCGCTCGAACGACGGCCCTCGGGGTGTCCGAACTCGTCGCGGTACTCCGAGTGTGACGCGACGATGGCGGCGATCTCCTGGATGGTGCCGCCGGCTCGTCGGTCGCCCTGCGGAAACAACCGGCAGAATTCATCCACCGTGTCCACTGGGTCCAAATCAACGGCCAACGCATAGGTGCGAATCCATGCACGCGAGTACAGGCCCTTCGGCCATTCCGAGAGATCGTTCGCTTCGAAGGCCGCGATGATCTCGGGCTTGATACGAAGCGAATCGGCAATCTGCTCGATCGAAACGCGGGCGCGCAAACGCTGCCGGCGAAGGCGTGTAACGAACGTCTCCTGCGGGGTCATGTGATCTCCAACAGTGCTCAAGGAGCCACAGCAATTCCTGGGCCCTGACGGCTGAGATCAACGCGTTCGTGCTTTTGCTTGAGCCGGCACGATTTAGCAGCTGTGCCTTAATGCGAAATGTCTTGAAATAAGCCTGATAGTTACAGTTTTCTGCCTTTTTTGGTAAGTGCCTTTTTTTACGGTACCTATCTTAGGGATGAGCCTACGTACCGTGCCCATCTGCTGGGCTAAGGGATCACTCGGCAGCGGCTAAGGAATCGCCCTTAGTCGAGCGATGGGACCTTGCCGGACAGCAGCGACGAGAGCTGCGCCGGATCGAATTGCAGTCCGGTGTAGAACGGTCCGAACTCAGCGAACTTTGCACTCGCCTCGTCGAAGCGCATCTCGTAGATCAACTTTTTGAAGACCAGCGGATCCTGCGCGAACAGGTCGACGCCCCACTCCCAATCGTCGTAGCCGATCGAGCCGGAGATCACCTGCGTGACCTTGCCGGAGTAATGGCGCCCGATCATTCCGTGCTCACGCATCATCGAGGCGCGGCGCTCGAAGCTCTCCGAGTACCAGTTCTGCATCTCGCCGCGCTTCTTGTTCATCGGGTAGAAGCAGACGTATCGCCACTTCGGAATCTCGAGAAACAGCCGGCCCATCACGCGCTGACGCTGCGTCTCCATCTCCACATCGAACGCGCGATCGAACTCCTCGCTGCCCGGCTTGTGCTTCGCGCCGAGCTGCTCGTGAATCTTCGCCGTCATTTCATACATACCGAGCTCGACGATCGACACATACGAGGTCGTCGCCTCGAGGTAGTCGTGAAGCTCGGTACGCGAGAACGCGAGTTGCGCTTCCGCCAGCGCCTCAAAGCCGCGGCGGAAACAGATGAACATCAGATCGCCCTTGTGTCCCAACATCTGCACGGCCGCCGTGGCGCCCGCGTCAGGAACCGCCAAGGCACGATTGGCATCGTCGGCCAGCTGCTGAATGTCAGCAGACGATTTCGAGCGCAGGCGATCCCACCTGACGCGGTACATCAGGTGGAGCACGCTCCACCCCTCGAGAGACTCCGGGACAAACGGATTGTGCATTTCGCTGATCTTAGTGGGAATCAGGGCTCAGTTGCGGCCTCGTCGCCGGAACGTGAATACGCTCCGCCTTTTCCTTCCTCGGCCCGAACAGCTTCAGGCCGAGCCAGTCCCGCGAATCCGCGAGAATCTCGTAGACCGTCGGAATGACCAGCAAGGTCAGCAAGGTCGACGTGATGACGCCGCCGATCACGGCGATGCCGAGCGGCGCGCGGAAGTCGCCGCCTTCGCCGCCGCCCATCGCCACCGGCACCATGCCCGCGACCAGCGCGAATGTGGTCATCAAGATCGGACGCAGCCGAACGCGGCCGGCCTGAATAAGCGCTTCGCGCCGTTCCATGCCTTTCTCCTCCGACCACTTGGCGAAGTCGATCAGCAGAATGGCGTTCTTGGCCACGATACCGACGAGCAGGATGATCCCGATCATGCTCATGATGTTGAGCGACTCGCCAGTGATCACCAGCGCCAGCATCACGCCGATGAGCGACAACGGCAACGACAACATGATCGACAACGGTTCGAGGAACGACCCGAACTGCACGACGAGGACGAAGTACATCAGCATCACCGCCACGCCGATGGCGACGAACATCTGCGTGAAGATTTCGACCTGATCTTTTGTCTCGCCGCCCTGGCTCATGCCGTAGCCAGGAGGGAACTGCACCGACTGTGCGACTCGAGCAGTGACATCGCCGATCACTTCCGACAATGCCCGGTTCTCTGTGTTCGCTTCCACCGTGATTACCCGGTCGCGATCGAGATGATCGATGCGCGCCGGTCCGAGCGCCTGTGAAATCCGTGCGACCTGGCCCAGCGGAATGCTCGCTCCGGGATTGTTCGGGCCCCCGACAGGCAACGGCAACGATTCGAGGTCACTGACTGCCGTCCGCGATTCAGGTGCGAGCCGGATCGTCACGTCGCGTGTCTCACCCGACGGATCGATCCAGTCGCCAACATCGATGCCCGCAAACGCCGGACGAAGTGCCTGCGCGACCTGTCCGACCGTGACGCCAAGCGAACCGGCGAGACCGCGATCGAGCTGCACGTCCAGCTCCGGCTTCTGGCCTTTCGTCGAGAGCGAGATGTCCACCGCACCTGGAACCTGACCGAGTTCGTGCGCGACCGACTGGGCCAATCGTGTGAGCTCTTTCGCGTCCGTGCCGTAGACCTGCAACTGAATCTGTTTCTCGCCTGGATTGAAGCCCGTGCTGAGCGATACGCTGACGCCGCTCAACGTCTTCAGCGCCGAGCGTAGGTCAGCGACGACGAGCTGCTGACTGCGCTCGCGCTCGGTCTTCGGAAGTAGCTTGACGAAGACGATGCCTTCGTCGACCGCGTCACCCTGACCACCGACGGTCGCATAGGTGTAGGCGACTTCAGGCCGCTGACGAACGATCCGCGCGACCTCCTGCGCCTTCACGCGTGTGTAAGCGAGGTTCGATCCGGGCGGCGTCTCGAGATCGATCTGGAACTCGGAGTTGTCCATCTGGGGCACGAACCCCGCACCGACGACTCCCATCGCCGGCAGCGCCAGAGCGGCCACGAACGTCAGAATCGCCAGGCTGACCATGGAGATACGGTGGTCGAGCGCCCAGGCAATGACTCGCTTGTAGCCTTCCGCACGACGATCGAACCAGAGATTGAATCGACCCAGCAGTCGCGAGAAGAACGGACGTTCCTCGAGCGGCCGATGTGGGTCGGGCCAGTAGGCCGACAGCATCGGGTCGAGCGAGAAGGACACGAACAATGACACGAGCACCGACGAGACGATCGTCAGGCCGAACGGCTTGAACCACTGACCGGCAATGCCACCGAGAAACGCGATGGGCACGAACACCACGACGATCGACAGCGTCGTTGCCGTAACGGCAAGTCCGATCTCGTCGGTCCCTTCGAACGCCGCTCGGAGATGGCCCTTCCCCATCTCCACATGTCGCACGATGTTCTCGCGCACCACGATCGCATCGTCGATGAGGATGCCGATGGCCAGCGACAGGCCAAGCAGCGACATCGTGTTCAGCGTGAAGCCGAACGCCCACACGGCGACGAACGAGGCCAGCACGGACACCGGCAGCGCCAAGCCCGTGATCACCGTCGAGCGCCACGAATTGAGGAACAGGAAGACGACCGCGACCGTGAGCGCCGCGCCTTCGAGCAGGGCTTCCTCGACGCTCATCACGGAGTTGGCGACACGCGTCCCGGCATCGACGACGACGCGCAGCGTCACGCCGGCAGGCAGCGTCGACTGAATCTCGCCGACACGGCGCCGGATCTCATCGG
>DATCXH010000995.1:0-2360 GCA_036565925.1 Vicinamibacterales bacterium | reverse complement strand
GACGGCAGCGGGCGCGGCGGCGCTCGCGTTGCTGTGCATACGAGGCACTGCGGTTTTGCCGCGCATCATGGTCGATCGGTACCGCTTCGTGCCCGAGTGGCCTTACCTCGTCGCCGCGCCGATTCTTGCGTGTTGCAGTCTCGCCCTCGTCGTGCTCTGGTCTCGGCGACGGTCGATTCTTGATTTCTTCCTGATGGTGGTACTGTGCGCGTACTTAATCGAGATACCGCCACAGTACTATCCGGTTATGGCTCGCTTCAGCACCGGCTGGTATGCGGTGCGGATCAGCAGCTTGCTGTCCAGCACTATCGTTTTGGTGGTCTTGCTGTACGAAATAACGGCGTTGTACGGAGGACTTCTCACCGCCGTGCTTCGTCACCGTCGCGAACGCGAAGCGCGCTTGATGACTGGGGACGCCGTCGCAGCGTCGATCGTCCATGAGGTCAAGCAGCCGTTGACCGCAATGGTCACGAGCGCTGATGCCGGCTTTCGGTTCCTTGATCGTTCGGCACCCGATCTCGATAGAGCCAGAGATCTCTTTAAACGCATCGCCACAGATGGCCATCGTGCGGGAGAGGTGGTCGAAAGCATTCGCGCGAACTTCAAGACTGACGGTCACACAAGAACCTCGCTCCATGTGAATGAACTCATCGACGAAGCCCTTTCCCTCGAACGTGGCGATCTGCAGAAGCACCGAATACTGGTCCAAGCTGAAACGGCTTCGCAGTTGCCAGAGGTCCGAGGCAATCGAGTTCAGCTGCAGCAGGTGCTGGTCAACTTGATCACCAATGCCATCGACTCGATGGCGGCCAAGGATGAGCCCAGGGTGCTACGCGTCAAATCCGAGGCATACGAACGCGACGGGGTGATGATTTCGGTGGCCGATAGCGGGGCAGGAATCAGCCCGCAGAATATCGAGCGGATATTCAATCCGCTGTTCACGACGAAATCCGGCGGCATGGGTATGGGCCTGTCGATTTGCCGCGCGATCATCGAGGCCCATGACGGCCGGCTGTGGGTGGCCCCGAATGTTCCGCAGGGCGCGATGTTTCAACTTACTTTGCACGGACATGATTCGGCATCCCCGAGTTCTTGATCGCTGCTGATCCGGCGGCGCCAGAACGTCGAAATTCGAGCGTCCCTTTGATGACGCACTACGCCCGGAGCACGGTCCGGCGGCGTTCGACGTTGCCTGCGGCATCCGCTGCCGCATCGTCAGGAGTTCTCCCGCGCTCGCGCGCAACGATGTAGGCCGCGTACCACTCGGACCAGTGGTGCTTCGGGGCGGTCGGCTCGTACCCACCGTGACGCTTTTCGGTTTCGCGCAGAAGCTCGGTCAGCGTGGTGACGTCCGAGCTGAATCCGCGGCCAGGAAACCGGAGGTGTCATCTGCACCAGACGCCAGTCGTCGCCGTTGGCGAAATCAGCATCCAGCCGCCAGCCCAACCCTTCGTAGAACTTCTTGGCTCGATCGACGTCGGACACCGGGATGATGACGACCTCGAGCTTCTGATCGACGGGCGCAGTGTCAGACCTATGTGAGGCGTGTCCATCCATCGTTTGTATGCTGCTCATCGTGTCCTCCGTAGCACAACAAAGGATGCTCGCGCTCAGCGCCGTCGTCCATTAGACCTTCGTATCGAACGGCTCATCGCCTCGAACTGATACGAAGGTACCGCCAATACCATCGTCTGATAGATCGGCGGCCGCACGTCTGCTTTCATGCGCGTCAGGAGGACAGTCATGAAGCGACTCGGACCACTAACGCACTACGTCACCTTCTGGAGCGGGCTCGTCATCGTTACTGCGATGATGGCTCTCGCACTCTGGTCACCATCTGCACGCCGCGTGGGAGCGGCCGCGCTCGCGGCGACCGTTGTCGGCATGGCATCGACGCCGGTCGCTGCTGGCGAAAACACCGACACTGCGATCCGGCCGTTCAAGGTCAAGGTTCCGGACGCGGATCTCGCGGACCTCCGCCGCCGCATTGAGGCCATGAAGTGGCCAGAGCCGGAGCCTGTGTCCGATGCATCGCAGGGTGTACAACTCGCGACGATGCAGAAACTCGCGCGCTACTGGGCGACGGACTACGACTGGCGCAAGTGTGAAGCGCGCCTGAACGCACTGCCACAATTCACAACCGAGATCGACGGACTCGACATCCATTTCATCCACGTCCGTGCCAAACATCCCAACGCGATGGCGCTCATCATCACGCACGGATGGCCAGGCTCAATCGTCGAACAGCTGAAGATCATCGATCCGCTGACGAACCCGACGGCCCATGGCGGGAGTGCTTCAGATGCCTTTGACGTCGTGATTCCATCGCTTCCGGGCTACGGCTTCTCCGGAAAGCCCGC
>DATCXH010000568.1:0-5544 GCA_036565925.1 Vicinamibacterales bacterium | reverse complement strand
GCGACTGGTATTTCCTTGGGAATCTCACGTGGGACGTGAGGCAGCCGCAAGCCGGGCGCCCGCCGCGAGTCAGCCCTTTCTTGATCATCGGAGGAGGGTTCTTCACACACAGCGACGACTTCCCCTCGGGCACCTTTACGTCGTCGGAAGGCGCGTTCGCCGGCGGTGGCGGCGCGCGGATCCATATCAACGATCGCGTATACGCGATGGGGGACTTTCGAATCGGTTGGGAGTTGCACTATCGAATTACGGGAGGGATTGGCGTCGGCGTGCGCAGACGCTCATCGTCCTCACACGCCGCCTTCCGACTTCGCTCAAGCCAGGAAAGCGTGCGCTCTACGGAGCGGGTTTCACCGAGCGCGCACGGCGGGCGCTCATGATCTCGAAGACCATCGGCAGCAGTGATACGCCGACGATGCCAAGCGCGACGAGGGAGAAGTTCTCCTTGACGATCGGCACGTTGCCGAAGAGATACCCCGCGGCGATACAAATGCTGACCCAGGCGACGGCGCCCGTCACGTTGTAGAAGGCGAACGCGGAATACGACATCTCCGCGACACCAGCCACGAAGGGCACGAACGTGCGCACGATGGGCACGAAGCGCGCGAGCACGACGGCCTTGCCGCCTCGCCGCTCGAAGAACTCGTGCGCGCGGGCGATATATGCGGGATTGATCACGCGGCCCCAGCGCGGATCGGTCCGCGCGAGCTCGATCACGCGCAAACCGACGGAACGCCCGACGGCGTAGTTGACGGCATCTCCGCTAATGGCAGCGGCCAGCAAGAGCAACGCGACCAGCCACAGGTTCAGCGCGCCGGTCGCGGCCAGCGCGCCAGCCGCGAAGAGCAGCGAGTCTCCCGGCAGGAAAGGCGTGACGACGAGACCGGTCTCGGCAAAGACGATCAGGAAAAGGATGCCGTAGATCCAGACACCGTAGTTGGCCACCAGTTCAAGGAGATGGCGGTCTACGTGAAGGAAGATGTCGATGAGGTCGGCCACGCGGCGTCTATGAGTAAGCGGTCAGAGGGTGCTCAAGGCCTGCGCCAGATCCTCACGAAGATCCTCGACGTCTTCGATGCCGACCGATATGCGCACGAGATCATCGGTGACACCGATGGCCTGCCGTCTGTCCGGCGGAACCGACGCATGGGTCATCGTGGCGGGATGGCTGATCAGAGTTTCGACGCCACCGAGGCTTTCCGCCAGTGCCATCAATCGAACGGCTTCAAGCAACGTGCGCGCCTTGTCCAACGACCCGAGTTCAAGCGAGATGAGGCCGCCAAACCCGCACATCTGTTTCCGCGCCAGGGCATGCTGAGGATGTGAGGGCAGACCGGGGTAGTGCACGCGCGTCACCTTGGGATGGGCGGCGAGGAACTCGGCCAGCGTCAGGGCGTTGGCGTTGTGTCGTTCCATTCTGATCGGCAGCGTCTTCGTGCCCCGCAACACCAGCCAGGCGTCCATCGGTCCGAGGATCGCCCCTTCGGCGTTCTGTACGAACTTCAGCCACTCGATATGCTCGTCTTTCACCCCGACAACGATGCCGCCGACGCTGTCGCTGTGGCCGTTGAGGAATTTCGTGGTGCTGTGAACCACGAGGTCGGCGCCAAACTCGATCGGCCGCTGCACGTAAGGGCTGGCGAACGTGTTGTCGACGACGACCATCACGCCATGAGCGTGCGCGATCTCGCATGCGCCGCGTAGATCGGTCAGCCGCAGCGTCGGATTGGTCGGCGACTCGAGGAACAGCATCTTCGTCGACGGACGAATCGCCCGCTCGATCTCCTCGAGCTTCGACGAGTCCACGTAGGTGAAATCGAGCTGGTACTTTCGAAGCACACGCTCGAACAACCGATACGTGCCGCCATACGTGTTATCAGTGACGACGACGTGATCGCCCGATTGGAGCAGCGTCATCACCGCGCCTTCCGCCGCCATGCCTGAGGCGAACGCAAACGCCGCCTTGCCCTTCTCGATCGCCGCGATATTGGCCTCGAGCGCGGCACGGGTCGGATTTTGCGTGCGCGCGTACTCATAGCCCTTGTGGCGGCCGAGGCCGTCCTGCACGTAAGTGGACGTCTGATAGATGGGCGTGATGATCGCGCCGGTCGAAGGATCGGGTTCCTGACCGGCGTGAATGCAAATCGTGCTGAATCGGGCCTCGTCTCGTAACTTCACGATGGTCGAAGCGTACTACAGGCGCGACCTGAGGTGACCTCTGCGCTGGCCTGAAGCGGGCCCTTCATGGGCCACCTCGCGGTGGCCCCGATAGTGGGCAGACGTGGCCCGGAACCGTTGTTAGTTCCTGGTGGAAACGGAGCGGCCGCGGAGTTCGTTTTCCGCCTGGAGCCAGTGCTCGACATCACGCCCGTGCGCGGCGCCGTTGGCGAGGAACAATTCGTAGGCGCGGTGGGCGATGTCAGCGTGGGTCAGAGTTGACAGCGACGATTGTGTCGGGGTTGACATCGATGATGCGGTCGATCTCACGGGTATCGTCGATGACTTTCGAGTGCGGGTCGTGGTCGATTGCGGGGTCTTGTTACTTTTGGGCATTCACACCTCTCGCGGTGAACAACAAGGGCTTACAGGCATAATACGCGAACGATCAGGATTGTCCAGTCGTCAGTACTGACCATCGCATGCCCGACCCTCGTCCATTGCTTCCACCGTCTCCCGCATCACGTATCGATGTCATTCGACAATGGTTGGTCGGCACGTTCGTCGGACGCGCGTTTCTCGTCGGCGCGTCGATCAAAATCGTCGCGTTCCTCCTGTCGCTGATCGTCGGCCGCTCGCGGGGACTGTCGGCGTTCGACGCCATCGGCGACGTCGCGCTCGTCGCCGCGACGGTTGCGCTCGGCTACCGCCTCTACATCGATCTCAAGCGGCGTCTGCTCTGGCGCGTTCGACGGAAGTTGATCGTCTCGTACCTCTTCATCGGCTTCGTGCCGGTGCTGCTGGTGATCGCCTTCTTCCTTGTTTCCGGTACGCTGCTGTTCCTGAACGTCAGCGCCTACGTGCTGCGCAATCGGATCGCGACGGTCGTCGATCAGACGCAGTTCCTGGCCCAGACCGCCGCCATCGAAGTACAGCGGGCGCAGAACGAACGCGACGTGGCCGATGCGCTGGCGCGTCGTCAGTCGGTGGCGGAACGTCGCTATCCGATGGTGTCCTACGCGGTCATCCCGGCGCCGCCCGGCTGCGTCACAAGCGCACATCGAAAACCGCTGGCCTCGGCGATTGCCGGTCCGTGGTCCCATATGGCGCCGCCGAAGACGATTCCCGATTGGGTGAAATGTGCCGATGAGGCCAGCCTGACGACGTCCGACGGCGAGCCTGCGTCGCTGGTCGTCCGTGCGGTGGCCTGGCCGGAGGGGACACCGAATGCCGTGATCGTCGACCTTCCGATTGGCGAGGGTCTGCGCCGCGAGCTGCGCGACGAGATGGGCATCACCATCGGCGGGATTTCGACCGTCGAAGGCGATCAAAATGCCCCGCGTGAGACCCGCCGCGTCAGGATTCTGGGTGGCTCGAGCCCACAGCGAGCTGATCCCTCTGAGCCAATCGAATGGGTTGGCTTTCTCGATTACATCGACTGGCCGACGGGGCAGACGAACGCTGCGACGGTCAGTTTTCGAATGGGACTGGGCGCGGTGTTCCAGTACCTCTCGGGGCCGTCGCTCGGCCGCGTCAACAACCTGAATTTCGGTCAGCTCCTGCTCCTGCTGCTCGCGGTCGTCGCCACGCTGTTCCTGATCATTCAGGTTGTGGCCTTCATGATGGGCCTGACGCTCGCGCGATCGATCACCGGATCTGTGCACGAGTTGTTCACCGGCACCGAGCGCGTTCGCCGCGGCGACTTCACGCATAAGATTGCCATCCGCTCGCGCGACCAACTCGGCGAGCTCGCCGCCTCGTTCAACTCGATGACCAGCAGCATCGAGGAGCTGCTCCAACAGAAAGCGGAGAAGGAACGCCTCGAGCAGGAGCTGCGCATCGCCCGCAGCATCCAGATGTCGCTTCTGCCGCACGCCTCGCTCGTCTTTCCGGGCGTGTCGCTCTCCGGGCATTGCGAACCTGCCCGCGAGGTCGGTGGGGACTACTACGATTTCCTGCCGCTCGACGACACGCGCATGGGCATTCTCATCGCCGATGTCGCCGGCAAGGGCACGTCCGCCGCTCTCTACATGGCGGAGCTCAAAGGCATCGTGCTCTCGTTGAGCCAGCTCCACACGTCGCCGCGCAGTCTCCTCATCGATGCCAATCGCATCATCTCGAAGCATCTCGACGCGCGAAGTTTCATCACCATGACCTACGCCGTCGTTGACGTGGCGGCACGGACGATGACGATGGCGCGGGCGGGCCACTGTCCACTCGTCTACGTGCCTGGCCCCCACGCCGAGTCGCGCACGTCACAAGCCCTCCAGCCCGATGGCATGGTGCTCGGCCTGCAGTTCGACACCGGTGAGGTGTTCAGTCGTACTCTTGAGGAGTTGACACTGCCGTTCGGAGCGGGTGATCTTTTTCTGCTCTATACCGATGGCATCAGCGAGGCGATGAACCCGGACGGGGATTATTTTGGCGACGCACGGCTTGCCGATCTGGCGCAGCAGCACGCGGACCTCAGCTCAGACGAGCTCAGCGCGCGCATTCTTGGCGAAGTGAAGGCGTTTGCCGGCACCGCCGCACAGCACGATGACATGACGATGGTGCTCTTGAAGATCGATGATCTCGTGACTCGTACTCCTTCCGCGATTACGGACCACTAGACGTGGTCATCGTTTTCGCCACTTCGTCCGACATCGAGGCGAGTGTCGTCATGGCGCTGCTCGACAGCCACGGCATCGAGGCAATCCGTGCGTCCGGGAACGCGCAGGGAATCTGGCCGATGGCGGTGAGCGCGCT
The DNA here is from genome assembly GCA_036565925.1 of Vicinamibacterales bacterium. Classification (GTDB taxonomy): domain Bacteria; phylum Acidobacteriota; class Vicinamibacteria; order Vicinamibacterales; family UBA2999; genus Gp6-AA40. Next base: position 639 of record DATCXH010000568.1, on the reverse strand, counting down.
CGGCGAGATTCGCGTCGCGGTCGCCGATTCTGCCGCCGAGGACGCGCGACGGATCATCGATAGTCATCGCCAGGATGTCGGATCGCGGGTGGTGCGTCTGCGCGACGAATTCGACGACCTCCAGACGCGGATCGAGTACCGGTTTCGCGACCGCGGTTTGCTCGAACATGCGCTGACGCACAAATCACGCGCCGCCGAAGACGCGTCGGGAGGAGTGGCGGACAACGAGTCGCTCGAGTTCCTCGGCGACGCGGTGCTCGGCCTGGTTGTCGCCGATGCGCTGTTTCATCAATACCCGACCTACGACGAAGGACAGAAGTCGAAGATCAAGGCTGCCGTGGTCTCAACGCAGTCGCTGGCCCGGCATGCTGAGCAGCTTCGGCTCGGCGAACATCTGATCCTCGGACGTGGCGAGGAAAAGACGGGCGGCCGTTTCAAGCAGGCGCTGCTCGCCGACGCATACGAGGCGTTGATTGCCGCGATCTATCTCGACGGCGGTCTCGAGGCGGCTGAAACGTTCCTCCGCCGGGAACTCAAAGACGCGTTGGATGAAGGCAGCGCGCAGACGTTCGCGCGCGATCACAAGTCGGCACTGCAGGAGCGGCTGCAGGCGCTCGGCCGTCCGCTGCCGGAATATCG
>DATCXH010000467.1:0-2557 GCA_036565925.1 Vicinamibacterales bacterium | reverse complement strand
GTCGTCTCGACCTGCTCGACAAGGACGTCGCGAATCAGACGCAGCTCGGCTACCGCTTCAACCAGGGTGTGCCGAACGCGGTCAGCTACTACCTGCCGGACTTCGGCCGCCGCACGATCACGATGACGCACAGCGCGTACTTCCAGGACAGCTGGACGCGCGGCCGCATGACGCTGCAGGGCGCCCTCCGTTGGGACCGTGCATCGAGCTTTGCGCCATCGGAGTTGAACGGCACGACCAACACGTCGTTCCTGAATCCTCAGCCGATCACGATCCAGCGCACGGAAGGTGTCAACGCCTACAACGACATCACCCCGCGCGTGGGCGTCGCGTATGACGTCTTCGGCACCGGCAAGACCGCGGTGAAGTTCAACTACGGCAAGTACCTCGCGTACGCCGCGAACGACTCACCGTACACCTCCACGAACCCCGGCGCGACCGTCGTCCGCAACGTGATCAATCGCGGATGGACCGACACTGACAACGACAAGGTCGTCGATTGCAACCTGCTGATCACTGCGCTGAACGGCGAGTGCGCGGCCGCGACCGGCACGGCCCTGAATTTCGGTCAGCTGGGTGCAGCCACGATCGTTGATCCCAACGTGCTGAGCGGCTGGGGCGTGCGTCCTGGTGACGATCAGTACACGTTTACGCTGCAGCAGGAACTGGCGCCGCGCATGTCGGCGGAGTTCTCGTACACGCACCGCTCGTGGCACGGGTTCTTCGTGACCGACGACCTTACCCGTCAGGGCAACCTCAACTCGTTCTATGAGACCTACACGCTGACAGCGCCCACGGATTCGCGTCTCGCCGGCGGCGGCGGGTACCCGGTGACGGTGTACGTGCCCACCGCGGCCGCCAATGCCGTACCCGCACAGCGCATCCTCATTCCGGAGAGCGAGCTGGGCGCCGAGCGTTCGAGCACGTGGGACGGCTACGAGGTCATGCTGAATGCACGCTTCCGCAACGGGTTCACCACGCAAGTCGGCACCAGCAGGGGCCGTGGCAAGGTGAACACCTGCGAAGTGGACACGCTGTACAACCAGGTCGACCGGCCCGCGGCAGGGACCATTACCGGCCCGAATCCGCGCGGATGCAACAACGTCGAGCCGTGGCAGTCGACGTTCCGCGGACTGGCCAGCTACACGATCCCGAAGATCGACGTGCTGCTCAGCGGGACGTTCCGTTCGCAGCCGGAGAACGACATCACCGCCACCTGGCAGGTGCCGAACTCCGTGATCGCGGCCACGCTCGGTCATCTCCCGCCGGGAGCGCCGGCCGCCGGTACCACGAACATCACGTTGACCGATAACGAGCACCGCGTGTACTCCGGTGAGCGCCGCAACCAAATGGATATGCGAGTCGCGAAGATCGTGCGCTTCGGCCGGACACGCACCGACGTCGGCGTGGACATCTTCAATGTCTTCAACGCCAATCCCGCGACGCAGTGGAATCAGACGTACATCTACAACACGGACAACGCACCGCGGCCTGGCGGCTGGGGCACCCCAACCGGTCTCTACGCTCCGCGGTTCGTGCGTCTGAACTTCACGGTCAACTTCTGACGACATAAGGGCAACGCAGGCATGCGTCGCCCCTATGCCAACAACGGCAGACGTAGGGCGGGTCCGTTCTTCGGACCCGCCCTTTCTTTTTCCCTGCCGCCCCTTTCCGGTAAACACTTGGCACTCGCCGCAGATATAAGAGGCGCACGCAAGGCCAGCCCTGAGCTTGTCGAAGACGCGTGCGGGAGGAGACACGTATGCTCAGAACGCTTACGGGTGCCGCGCTCGTCGTGATCCTGCTGTCGAGCGGAGCCTCGGCGCAGAATGCCAGCTCGGTGGTGGCATCCGCATCGAAGGCAATGGGTGTGGACTCGCTGAACGCCATCACCTACTCGGGAACCGCGCGAAATGGCGCGTTCGGTCAGAGCAAGGCCATCGGCACGCCGCTGGCGCCGGTGAATACCACGGTCATCACCTCTTACGCGCGCACGATCAACTTTGCGCCGTCATCAGATCGCAACGCCCTTGTCTCGCGCGCGACAGGACCGACGCAACCGCCGACGGTGCCTGGCGCACCTGCTCCAATGCCGGGCGTCTTCAATCAGAACATCTCCGGAACGCAGCTCGACACGAACTGGAACCAGGCGCTGAACGTCTGGACGACGCCGTGGGGATTCCTGAAAGGCGCCGCGGCCAACAACGCCACGGTGCGTCAGCAGGGCGGCCAGCAGGTGGTGTCGTTTTCACCGGCGAACCTCAAGTCACCGTCGGGCCAGCCCTACACCGTCACCGCGTACATCGACAAACAGAACCTCGTCAGCAAGGTCGAAACGAAGGTCGAGAACACGGTCGTCGGCGATCTCCTCGTCGAGTTCGATTACTCGAACTATCGCAACATGAATGGCGTGCAGGTGCCGGGGCGCATCGTCCAGAAGCAGGCCGGAATGGAGACCTTCAATGCCGACATCACCGCGGCGACGCCGAATCCATCGAACCTCACCGAGCTGCTGACGCCTCCGCCGCCTCCGGCTGGTCGCGCTGGTGGGCCGGCC
>DATCXH010000959.1:0-4537 GCA_036565925.1 Vicinamibacterales bacterium | reverse complement strand
ATCGTCTCGCCCTGCCAGTAGTCGAGCAGCAACCGCTGACGTGGTGTTCGGCGAAGCAGTGAGGCCAGCACTTCCGAGCCAACGCCGCTATACGAGCTGAATCGCGGTCCTACTTGGAGGGACGCGTTCGTGGCTGCCGTGATCTGATGCGACCACGATGCCAGAAGCGTGTGTGAAAACTCCCGGTCGACGACGCCCACGAACGATCGGGCCGCGTAACGTCCACCCCACTGTGTACGCGGCGACCTGGCGTAGTCCATGCCTGCCCGCGCGGAATGCAGCGATTGGTCCGGGTACACCGAGAGCGACTCCTGCGTCCAGCTGTATTGCGCCATCAGCGTCGTGCGTGGTTTCAGGCGATAGGACGCCGATGGCGTGATTTGCGTGCGCGTACCGATCTGCCGACCCAGCAGAATGCCGCTCTCGAGACTGAGGTCAGACGGTGAATCCGTTCGATCGTGTCGTCCGCTGAGGCTGAGGATCGTTCGCGGCGATACGTTGACGCGCGCATCGATCAGTGCGGTCCGCTGTGCACCGAGCATATTGAGAGCGGGATACGTTGCCGATCGTTGAGCTTCGAACGCCGCGAAGCCGTGAATCTCTCGATTCGGCGATTCGTAGGCCGCGTCGAACGAGGGCCTGACGTGCGCCAGGGTGTCTCCGGCGTCGCCTGTCAGGAACAGGTTGGTATCGTGCGACAGGCTCATTGACACTGCCGGCACGAACCAGGTGCGCGACTGTGCATCTCCGTCTGAGACCAGCGTCAACACGGCGGCTGTAACGATCGCGGCTCTGGTGAGCATCTCTATTCGGGCCTCGCCGATCGAGGCCCACAGGGTTCGATGGACGTGCATTCGACGTCGACCGCCACACTTCGGCCGAGCATCGTCACCGACACGACGAGCCGGCCCTTGGTTGGCTTGTCCTGCACAAAGAATCCTTCGAGTCCCATGAGGGCGCCTTCGCGCACGCGAACGCGATCGCCTTGCCGGAGGTGCGCGCACGGCAGCACGGGTACATTTGCGCCCGCGAGACGTTGAATCGCATCGATCTCATAGTCGGGAATCGGCGTGAGCTTGTCCCATCCCTGCTCGAGAATCCGGACGATGCCGCGGATTTGCAGCGCGGTGAGATAGCGCTGTTTGTCCATGGTGTCGCGCACGAAGAGATAGCCGGGGAACATCGGCGTTCGGATCAAGTGCATCGAACCCAGTCGCTTCGACCATGTCTGTACTTCGGGAAGAAACGAATGAAATCCCCGGGCGGCGAGTTGCTGTCGCACCTGGTGTTCGCAGTGACTATGGGTCCAGACGGCGTACCATGCACCGTCCGCTGCTGGCTGAACTCCGGCGTTTGGCAAGGCTTCGCCCCCTTCGGTTTGAGTGACAACACCGAGTCACCGCTTTATTCAGGTCGGTGCACCACGACGACGCGTGCGGGACGCGACAAGAGGGCTGGTCGAGGTGGGTCTTGATGCAGCTGCACGCGCCGTAATGCGCTGTCCAGCTGACCCCGCCTGCCTGCGACCCGGATCACCGGAATCGCTCCCGCAGCGATGCATAAAGCGTTCACACGAGGCGGGCGCGTGTGGATGAAGAGGGATCGTGTGAAAGAGCCGTGCTTTGCAACGGGTCAACGCGATTACGGGTGGCGTTCTCGCGTTCACGCCGACCAGTCGCGTGGTTCGCGACTTGCACCACCACATACGGAGAAACGAGTGTGCGAACGGCGGCAGGGCGCGGCGCGCTGTTCACGCGTCGCGAGGCCGCGCGAATGCGCGCAGAGGTCACGAAAAGACGCGGCTGCTTCGAGAAGTCACGACTCCCCGCGGCGGACGCACCATGTGATCGACGAGCGTGATTGACCCTGAAGCGGAGGCAGAGATGTCGGCCAGGTTCTTCTTTACGCTGTTGCCAGGCCTCATCGCATTCGTCGCCATCGGCTGCGGTAGCGAGTCTTCCCCTCCAACCGCGCCAACACCGCCGTCATCCGTCGTGGCACCCGCTCCAACACCAACACCAACGCCACCGGCGCGAGGACGGGTCGAGATGAGTGTCGTGCCGAACCCCGTACCCTACAGCGGTGATCGGATCGCTGACGTGCCCGGGTGTGTGACGTCTCAGAATACATGGTTCTACGACCAGATCCTGACGGAGACGGGCGGGTCGATGGTCACGTTCACGCAACGGATCGATCTGTTCGACAACTCGAGAACGAATGACCGTAGCGACCTCAAAATCGAGCTGCCCGCAAACGGGTCGATTACGCTCAGGACGCGGTGGTGCAGCGCGACGAGCGTTGAACACACGGCTGAGTCGAGATTCAGCGGAACGGACGCCGCTGGAAATGAGATCACGGTGACATCTGGGGTCGTGCGACTGATGAAAAAGCCGTCGTAGCCCGATGGGCCTTCTTACGCCGATCGCTTGCGAAGCGTAAGGCAGGCCACTTTCTTGCGCGAGCGTTCCGTTTCTCCCAGCGGGGTCAGGAACAGGCGGTGCAGCGCATAGTGCGCGGGCAGCATGGCGTAGCGAAGAAGCCGTGGCAGGCGAGGGTTGAGGATGGCTGATTCGACCGCAATGCGGCGCTCACCCCAAAAGCTCAGATCGACGAGCTCGAGGCGGTCATGTTCGAGCAGGCGCGCCTGCAGTGAGCCTCGATCGTAGGCTCGCTGGTAAAACACCTTCTCTCGTTCGGACGACCTGACCCAGTAGACGTCCGGGCCCGGGGCGTGAAACTCCTCGAGATAGCCGCGGTCGCTCCACGGCACTGTGAGGCAGGCGATTCCTCCGGGCTTGAGCACACGCGCGATCTCCTCCATCGCACGTGCGTCTCCGTCATCCGGGATGTGCTCGATAACCGAGACCGAAAAGACGCGGTCGAACGACTCGTCGCGATAAGTGAGGGTCCGTGCATCCTGCGTTTCGATCACGTAGCGCGTCTGCTCCGCCCCGAGCATGCTGGCGGCATATGCGGCATACGGCGGAAAGAAGTCGTCGACGAGGTCTGTCGCCCAGATGTTGGCCCCGACACGCGACGCCAGGAACAACGACAGCAGCTTCGGGCTTCCAATGTCGAGCACGCGGTGATCGGCCTTCACGTTCAGGTGCTCGAGTACGTAGCGGAACTCCGAGTACCGGATGTATTCGACGGGAAGGAGAAGACGCTTGACCGCGTGACGTGGAGCGGCCGGAAACGCCCGCGCGCCAACGAGGAGACCGAAGCGGTACACGTCCCAGTCAGAATGGCCGTCGGGTGTCACGGCCGCTGCGGGTGCGCATCTTGTGCCAACAGGCCGAACCCACACTGATCTCGGCTTCAGCTCGATGCAGTGTCCTTGGGTGATCCCGCGACAGGCCGCGGGACTCGAACGAAGGATTCCCGTTGAACGCATCGACACGGACCAGGTTCCGACTACAATCCGCTATCTCTCAGCTGGTAGCTCGTAGCTGGTAGCTCGTAGCAGGAACGTTTGAACTTGCTACAGCCTACCGGCTACTGACGACGAGCTACCTCATCTCCGGAGGCGCCGTGCCGCTGTCGTTCGCGAGTCGTGTCTGTCTGCTTGTTGTCGTGGTCCCAACGGTTCTGCTCGCGCAGGGCGGACAGGCGCCCGCTCCAGCGCCGATTACGCCGCTCGCGCCCGATGCGATGTTCACTGTTGCCGTCGCGATGCCGGTGCTTGAAGCTGCGCCGATCCACATCGCCGATCAGGGCCCTTCTGGTTCCGGTTTCCGCGTCATCGACGGCGGCGTACGAACGGTCGCGCTCAAAGGGGCGCATGCCGCCGGCAACGCGACAACCCAGATGCTGCGCGTGCTCGGCGACAACCCGAACGTGCGCCTGCTCTTCACGCTCGTTGACGGCAACTATCGCATCGTTGCCAAGCGCTCGGCTGGCATCACCCGACTCGCCGATCTCAAGGGTAAGCGCATCGTCGTTCCGCGCAACACGTCGGCCAACTACTATCTGGTCGCGATGCTGCGTACGGCAGGACTGAAGGAAGCGGATGTCACGCTCGTGTCGGCTCCGGCTACCGAGATGGCGGCCGCGATGGTCAAGGGCGAGGCCGATGCGATCTCGATGTGGGAGCCAGAGTCACAGAATGCCGCCCAGGCGATTGGCAAAGACGCGATCGTCTTTCAGGACAACAAGGTCTATCGCGAGTTGTACAGCGTGTATTCGACGACCGACGTGATGAATGATCCGCGCCGGCGAAAGGAGCTTGTTGCATTCGTGCGCGCCACCCTGGCTGCCGCCGCCGATCTGCAGAAGGATCCAAAACGCTACTTCCCGCTGATCAGCGAGAAGACCAAGCACCCGCAAGACCAGATCGCCCGCAGCTGGGAGCACCATGGCTTTCCGCTTCGCGTCGCACCTGATCTCCTTGACCTGATCACTGAAGAAGAGAAATGGGTGGCTGCGCAGCAGAACCGTTCACCGCGCAGTCGCACGGAACTGGCCGGCTTCATTGACTTCACGATTCTCAAGGAAGCGCAGGGACGTCCGTGACATCGAGCCGCACTCCTCGGGACTG
>DATCXH010000468.1:0-6805 GCA_036565925.1 Vicinamibacterales bacterium | reverse complement strand
TGATCAACTGCTGCTCTGACAGCGTGCAGGGGTTGCTGCCACGCACATCTGCGCCTGAGACTTTCCCTCGCGGTTGAACTCATACATCACGCTGACCACAGACGTGTCGGGCCTCGGGATGATGACTTCGAATTGGGCTGGCCCCTCGTCCTCGAGCTTGCCGTCGAGCGTGTCGCTCGATTGGAAGATGATGGTTGTCCCACTGCCTCGAAATGCACGCCGCCTGTGCTCGCCCGTGTTGTGGACCTCGGTGTAGCCCGTCGCTGTTGCCTTGCCGTTCCGCACTTCGATCGTTCTGATTGCCGAGCTCGAAGCGGCCTTCGAAGCCCGGCCGGCCGGGTGCTGTCGTTCTTCGTGATCTGGTAGCCCTCGTTGGGGCCCGGGATGCGAATCGGGCCGGTCGCAGCGCGGGTGTGGATGGGAAGCGCGAGAAAAAATAGGCTGACGGCGGTAAACGCGGAAGCCCGCAACATCGTGATCTCCGCAGGAATACGCGCGAGAGGGCTCAACGAGAGGGCTCAACAGGCATAGCCTAAAACCCTTGTGAACACAGGGCTCCGCCCCTTGTGAACACTGCGGTCGGCCGCTAGACTTCCGAGCGATAATGAAAGGTGGCATGAGAACCGCGGTCGCGACGCTTGTCGCCCTTCTGTACGTCTGCGCGTTGAGCGAGCGCTGGTTGGAAGGCCAGGCTCAGGGCAACAATGCCCAGGGCACGGCCCAGAGCCCGGCTCAGGGCACGACCCAGAGCCAGAGCCAGACCCCACCCGCTGCGAAATCCCCTCAACGAGCATTGGTCGATCAGTACTGTGTCGCCTGTCACAACGACCGGCTCAAGTCAGGGGGCCTCGCGCTCTCCACACTGAATCTCGACGCGCCTGATCAGAGCGCCGAAGTTGCGGAGAAGGTGATTCGCAAGTTGCGCGGCGGTCTGATGCCGCCTGCCGGCGCGAAGCGTCCGGAGGCGCACGCGACCGCCGAGTTCGTCTCGTGGCTCGAGACCAAGATCGATAGTGCCGCCACGGTGACCAACCCGGGACGCGTCGCGCTGCGTCGCCTCAATCGCCGTGAGTACGGCTACGCCATCCGCGATCTCCTCGGCCTCAACATCGACGCCGCGGCCTGGCTGCCCGACGACAACATCAAGGGCAACTTCGATAACAACGCCGCGGCGCTGCAGGTCTCGCCGAACTTCATCGACCAATACATCTACGCGGCGCGCGCAGTGGCGCTCGAGGCGATCGGCAATCCCAAGGCGCTCGCCGAGACGACGACATACGGCGACGTCGCCAACATGGTGATCTCGCTGCCGCCGCAGGGTGCTCCCGGCACGGGCCGGCAGCAGCATCGGCTTGAAGGCATGCCCTTCGGCACGCGCGGCGGCTTCATCGTCGAACACAACTTCCCGGCAGACGGCGAATACGAGCTGACCATCGGTGACATGGCGCTCGCGCGCGAAGTGCCGCGGATGGAGTTCGAGAACACTGTCCTCGCGCTGCTCGATGGCGTGGAGTTCTATCGCACGAATATCGGCGGGGACGCAGACTACAAGGCGATCGATCAGACGCTGGATCCTGCAGTCGAAGCGATCAACGGACGGCTGCGGAAGATCAAGTTCAAGGCAACCCAGGGGCAGCACAAGCTGGCGATCACGTTCATTCAGCGCAGCTTCGCCGAGAGCGACGAGCGTGTTCGCACGATCGCGCTCGAGGGCGGGCAGGAGCGGATTCAGGCTGCGCACGCGCTGCAGATTCGCGGACCACTCAACGTGACCGGCATGAGCAAGTCGACGAGTCGAGCGAAGATCTTCATTTGCACCCCCACTGGGCCGCGCGATGAAACTGCTTGTGCGAACAAGATTGTCGAGGACCTCGCTCGCCGCGCCTTCCGCCGTCCTGTGACCGCGGAAGACATCAATCCGCTGATGGCGTTCTACAAGGCAGGCACTGCGAGTGGCGGCTTCGAGGGCGGCGTGCGCGATGCTCTGAGCGCGATTCTGGCCAGTCCGCACTTCTTGTATCGCGCTGAGTCGGGGGCGGGCACCGGTGCGACTCGCACGCTGAGCGATCTGGAACTCGCGTCGCGTCTGTCGTTCTTCCTCTGGAGCAGTCTGCCCGACGAGGAACTGGTGAAGCTGGCGAGCGCGTCGCGCTTGAGCAAGCCCGACGTGCTGGCCGCGCAGATCACACGGATGCTCGCCGACCCGCGTGCGAAATCTCTCAGTCACGACTTCGCGTTCCAGTGGCTCAATATCAAGAAGCTGGACGAGATCACGCCGGACCGCGCGCAGTTCCCGCACGCGAGCGGCCTGCTGGATCCGCGCGCGATGTTCAAAGAGGAACTGACGCTGTTCGTTGACAGCGTGCTCCGCAGCGATAGCAGCGTGATGGACCTGCTGACCGCCGACTACACGTTCCTCAACGAACGCCTTGCGCAGCACTACGGCATCGAGACGGTGAAGGGTGCGAACTTCCGCCGCGTGACGGTCGATAACCCTGCGCGCCGCGGCCTGCTCGGCAAGGGCGCAGTCCTGATGATGACGGCGTATCCAAATCGCACCTCGCCCGTGTTGCGCGGCGCGTGGATCCTCGATCGTCTGCTCGGTTCGCCGCTGCCCGAGCCGCCACTCGACGTGCCCTCGCTGCCGGAGAATAGGCGCGGCCAGCCGGCGAAGACGCTGCGCGCACGTCTCGAGCAGCATCGCGAGAAGGCGTCGTGCTTTGCCTGTCACGGCGTGATGGATCCGCTCGGACTCGCGCTGGAGAATTTCAACGCGGTCGGACAGTATCGTGCCAACGACCCCGACACGCTGACGCTGATCGATACGATGGGCCAGCTCCCGGACGGGACGACGATCAAGGGGCCTGATGATCTGCGCGCGGCGCTCGTCGATCGGCCCGATCATCAGTTCGTGCAGGCATTCACCGAGAACCTGATGACCTACGCGCTGGGTCGCAGCCTCGACTATCACGACATGCCCACCGTTCGCCGCATCGTCCGTGAAACGAAGGCCGACAACTACCGTTTCAAATCCATCGTCCTGGCCATCGTCTCGAGCGATGCGTTCCGTAAGAGAGAGGTCGAGCACGATGCCGCGCCCGCGCCGGTGAAACCGCCGGTCAGCAGTGCTTCGGTGAAGCCCACGTCAACCAACACCGCAGGAGTGCAGTGATGTCGTTTCTTAGCGGAAAGCATTTGTCACGGCGCACGGTTCTGAAAGGCGCCGGTGCAACTATCGCGCTTCCATTGCTGGACGCGATGATCCCGGCCGGAACGGCATTCGCGCAGACGCTCGCGTCATCGACCACGCGCCTCGGCTTCGTGTATTTCCCGCACGGCGCGTTGCAGGATCAGTGGCAGCCGACCAAGACCGGTCGCGACTTCGATTTCCCGTTCATCATTCAGCCGCTCGAACCGTTCCGCGAGTACGTGACCGTCGTCAGCGGTCTGCGCAACAAGGGTGGTGAGAGCTCCAGCCCGCACGGCATCATCGAAGAGACGTGGCTCAACTGCGTCAGTCCGCGGCGTCGTGATCCGAAGACGGGAGCCGGTATCACGGTGGACCAGATCGCGGCGAAGCATCTGGGCAAGGACACCTCGCTGCCCTCGCTGGAACTGTGTGGCGAGCCGGGCGGCATGATCTCGTTCCGGACGCCGGGGCAGCCGCTGCCGATGGAAAGCAATCCGCGGAAGGCGTTCTACAGCATGTTCGGCCAGGGCGACACTGCCCAGGAACGCGAAGCGATTCTGAATACGACGGGCAGCTTGCTCGACTACGTGCGCGACGCCACGGCAAGCCTGAATAAGAAGCTCGATGCGGGCGACCGCGCCAAGGTCAACGACTATCTCGATTCCGTCCGTGAGATCGAAGGTCGTGTGCAGAAGCTCGAGGCCAACGCCAAATCGCTGCGCGACGACATCCCCGGCGCGCCGCTCGGTCCGCCCGAGGACTTCGGTGAACTCCTCGACATTCAGTTCGAGATGCTCGCGCTCTCATGGCAGACCAGTCGCACGCGCGTTGCGACGTTGAAGATGGTCGAGGAAGCCAGCATGCGGACGTATCCGAACCTGGACGTCCATGAGGCGTTCCACCCGACGTCGCACTGGGGTGGATTCCCGGACCGCATCGTCAACCTGCGGAAGATTCAGAACTACCACACCGCGGTGTTCGCGAAGTTCGTCAAGCGTCTCCACGAGATGCGCGAGGGCAACGGCAACGTGCTCGACAACTCGCTCATCCTGTTCGGCAGCAACATGGCGAACAGCGATGCGCACAACAACGATCCGCTGCCGCAGGCGCTGATCGGTCGTGGTGGTGGCATCAAGGGCAACCAGCACCTGCACTTCCCGCAGGACACGCCGCACGCCAACATCCTGGTGACGATGCTGAATCGCGCGGGTGTGCCGTCGCAGGATTACGAAAAGTTCGCCGACAACACGGGCGTGTTCACCGAGGTTTAGTCGTGAGGCGCCCTGAAGAGTGCTGCGTCATAGGGCCGGTCTCGCCAGGGACAGCCGTTGGGTGGGCCTTGTCTCTGACAGCCGTGGGGCGGGTCTTGCGCAATGCAGCCGTGGGGCGGGTCTTGTTCTTTAGACCCGCCCTCACAGCCCTCGCGATTCTGGCAATCGCTTCCCCCTCAGTTGCGCAAACTCGTAAGGCCGCGGACCGGCCGTCCACGCGCAAGGTGGATGTAAACCGCACAAACCCCGACGGCAGCACGCCGCTGCAATGGGCCGTCTTCAACGGCGACGTCGCAGAAGCGAAGCGCCTGCTTCGCGCCGGCGCCAACGTCTCGCTCGCCAACAAGTACGGCGCGTCGCCGATGACGCTCGCTGCCGAAGTCGGCAACGCCGAGATGTTGAAGGTGCTGCTCGAAGCGGGCGCCGACGCCGACTCGCCCAATCCCGAAGGGCAGACCGCACTTCTCGCCGTCGCGAGAACCGGCAACGTCGAAGCCGCACAGATCCTGTTGCAGCACGGCGCGACCGTCGATGCGAAAGAGAAGTGGGGAGGACAGACCGCGCTGATGTGGGCCTCGGCGCGTCGTCATCCCGAGATGATGCAGTTGCTCATCTCCAAGGGCGCCGACGTCAACGCGCGCTCGATCGATCGCAATTATCAGCGTCACATACAGGCCGAGGGCCGTCCCAAGAACCTGGACAGCGGCGGATTGACGCCACTGCTCTATGCCGCGCGCGAGAACTGCATCGCTTGCGTGGACGTCCTGCTGAAGAACAAGGCCGACATCGACTTGCCGGATCCCGACAGCGTGTCGCCGCTGCTCGTGGCGATCATGAACGCCAACTGGGACCTTGCGAAAAAACTCATCGAAGCCGGGGCGGACGTCAACCAGTGGGATATCTTCGGCGAAACGCCGCTGATCACCGCCGTCGATCTGCGAACCCGCATCGATGGTGGGCGCGCGTCGATCGATCCGCCGAACATGACCAAGGGCGTCGAGATCGTCAAGCTGCTCTTGGAGCGCGGCGCTGATCCAAACATGCAGTTCTTCTTCAAGCCGGCCAACGCTCGCGGTGCGCTGCAGACACGGGGTGTCACGGCGCTGATTCGCGCGGCGGCCAATGCCGACACCGAAGTCGTGAAGCTCCTGCTGGAGCATGGCGCCGACGCGACGATTGCCACCGCCGATAGGCAGACGCCGATCCATGCCGTGCTCGCCGGTCGCGCGCCCGAGCCGCAGGCGCTCGAACTGATCCGCACGCTGCAGAAGGCGGGCACCGACGTCAACGTCGTCGCGCTGATCAATCACCCTGAGGAGATCCGTGGCGGCACCGCGCTGCACTATGCCGTGCGCAAGCGCTTCAAGACCGTCATCAAGGAGCTCGCCACGTTCAAGATCGACATGGACGCCGTCGATCAGGACGGCCTCACCGCGCTTGACTACACCCAGTCGCGCGGCTTCATGCCGTTCATGGCGCTGCAGACGCCGATCTACAAGGAAGAGGCGCAGCTGCTGCGCGAGCTGGGCGCGACGAAGCTGATGGCGAAGAGTCCCATGTGGCCGGTGCTCGGTCCGCCGCAGGGTGTGTGGGACGACATCTGGCCGCTCGGCGAGTCCGCAGTTCATGAGCCCGTCTACAAACCCACGGTCACCAGTGCTCCGTAATTCGCGCTTCTCGCGCCGCACGTTCCTCTATACCGGGATCGCAGCGTTCGTAGAGGTGGGTCTTCAGACCCGCCTGTTTGCGCAGGCCCGCATCACGACGACGGATCTCGGCGGCGCGACGCTGCTCCAGGGCGCCGGCGGCAACGTGATCGCGTTACCCGGTCCTGACGGGGCCCTGATGATCGACGGCGGCCGCGCGGCCAATGCGAGCGCGCTGCTCGACGCGGTGAAGGCCGCGACGAAGACGACCCGCGTCAACACGCTGATCAACACGCACTGGCATCCCGATCAGACCGGCGCGAATGAAGCAGTGGGGAAGAGCGGCGGCACCATCTTCGCGCACGAGAAGACGAAGATGATGGTGAGCAACACGGTGTACGCCGCGATCGGATTCGACAAGCGTGTGCCCCCGCTGGCCAAGGAGGGGCGACCGACGAAGATCACCCGCGGCGACGGCTCGATGGAGTTCGCAGGACAGCAGATCGACTACGGCTACATGCCCGCTGCGCACACGGACGGCGATCTGTTCGTGCACTTCCCGAAGCTGAATCTGGTCGCTCTCGGCGGAGTTGCGTCAGCAGAGGAGTGGCCGCTGCTCGATTACAAGAACGGCGCCTGGCTCGGCGGCCGTGTGCGCGCGCTCGAGCGGCTCGCGACGATCGTCAAACCCGACACCC
>DATCXH010000571.1:0-7677 GCA_036565925.1 Vicinamibacterales bacterium | reverse complement strand
GGAGCCGTGACGGCATTCAAAGTCTCGAACGCGGCTTCATGGATTCGATTGTATATGCGGGTATGGAGAGGGGATGACGGGTCAGATTGCGATCTGACCCTGTCAAACCGGTCCGCCTAAAGGCGGACACTACATCGTGGTCCGGCTAAAGCCGGACACTACAACTACTTCAGGTGCTTGTTGACCAGCTTGGTCATCTCGAACATGTTGACCTGCGCCTTGCCACCAAAAACGGCCTTCAGCGGCGCGTCGGCCTTGATCATCCGCTTGTTCTTCGCGTCCTGCAGCTTGTTCTTCTTGATGTAGGCCCAGAGCTTCTTCGTGACCTCGGTGCGCGGAATCGCCTTCGAGCCGACGACCTCGGCGAGCGCCGGGCTCGGGTTCATCGCCTTCATGAACGCGGCGTTTGGCTTCCTCGCGCTCTTCTTCTTCGCGGTCTTCTTTGCAGCCTTCTTCGCTTTCTTAGCCATCTGCTCTCCTCTTTAACGGTCTCTGGACCCTAGCGGCGCGAGCTCTCGCGCCGCTGTTCGAACGACAAATTGTTCGAAAAGAACGGCAACACCTTCTCTTCCAACCGCTGTGGAATGCGGTTGCCGTGATCGCCCTCGTAGGTCTCGAACGTATGCGCGATGCCAAATCGCTTCAACGCATCCACGAAGACCTGGTTGCTGGTGATCAAATTGTCCTGAAGGCCGATGTCGAGCGCGACGGCCTTCATCTTTTTCAGGTTGGCTACGTATTGATCGAGCATCGCCACCGGTGAGTTGGCCGCCCACTTCACCGCGACCGCCGGCTGGACTTCGCCATTCCTGGTTGGCAGGTCGAGATAGAGCGGAGGGTTCGCCGGATTGGGCGCCCACGCGGCAGCGCGGGCCAGCGTGCCCTGTGCACCTCGGTTACCGCGAGCCTCTTCGACGGTCTTGATCGATTCCGCCGGTGACGGCCCGCCACCGCGCGGTGGCCGCACGGTGCCTTCATTCAGGCAGCAGGAGCTGAGCGCGTAGATCGATGAGAAGACATCCGGCCGCTTCATGCCGATCCGCAACGTCCCATAGCCGCCCATCGAATGACCGGCCAGGCCGCGGCTCTCGCGTGTGGCGAGCGTGCGGTAGTTGCGGTCCATGTAGGCGACGAGATCGTCTGCGACGTAACCCTCCCAGTTCCCTGCGGTGACGGAGTTCGAATACATGCTCCCGCCGTAGGCGTTCATCGCGTTCGGCATGACGAGAATCATCTCGCGCGCCGCGCCCGAGGCATACACGCGCTCGGCGATGCGATGCAACTGCCGACCCGTCTCACCGAAGTAACCCAGGTCGGTTCCGGTGTAGCCGTGCAGCAGATACACCACAGGATAACGTCTGTTTCGATCCTTTGCGTAGCTCGGAGGCAAATAGATCGACACTTCAGGCGACGACGACTCCCCCATCAAGTTGCCTTCGAGCGACTTTCCCTGCACCTTGACGCGCTCGAGGGACCCCTTCAAGGGTGGCCCTGCAGCCTCTTGTGCGGTCGCAATAATTCCACCGCCGATGCCAACGACGAATGCGAGAGCCGCCGTGCGAATGGCGATATGCGACATGGCTACTTCCTTCCTAACGAAGCCCTGATATCTGCCACCGACGTCAGCCGGTCTGGATTCAACGAGTGCACCGACATGATCCGCTCCGGATCGAGCTTGAGCCGCTCGATGTTGTCGAGGAATACCATCGTGCCGACCACTGGAGGATTCGGGACAGGTGCCGCCGCGGTCGGCAGGTTGAACATGTCGGCGTAGGCGAGGATCCGCTCCTTCGGCAAATAGACAATCAGGTTGCCGTCGGCATGCGGCAGTCCCTTCACCAGGTGCACTTCTACTGTTCGAGTCGCGTCCTGGAACACGCGCTTGTCGCCAGCGATGCCTTCGATCTTCAGCTTCTTCCCGGACTTGGACATAGAGTCCGGCGCCAGCGTGCGCGGCGCGTTCAGCGCGCGCTCGAAGAACGGCACGTTTACCTGGTGAGTCACGATCGTGATGCCCTCAGCAACGGCCGCCGGCAATCCGCTGGTGTGATCGAAGTGATGATGCGAGATCACACCGTAGCGAATCGGCTTGTTCGGGATCAGCTTCTTCGCCTCGGCGATGATCGCCTGCGCGCGTGCCTCGTTCTGCGGTCCGGGTTCATACAGGAAGATGTGATCGGCGAATTCGACGGCCAGCGCGTTGTACGCGCCGTTGATGCGGTAGACACCGTCGGCAAGCTTTTCCGACGTGGGTCCTTGTGGCGCTCCGCCAGGACCACCCGGGCCGCCCGCGCCGCCACCGCGACCGGTCGGTGGAGGCGGCATCGTCACCAGCTGCTGGATGTTGGCCGGGTTCGCATTCGCACCGAGGATCTGCGCTTCGAACGTCGATGAGCCGCCGCGCTTCTGGACCATGAAGGCCGGATACTTCAGACCACCGGACGCCTCGCGATACTGGGTGTAGATCGACTCGACCAGCATGTCGCCGAAGATCGGATTCTCGAGCCACGTCTCGACACGTTCGACCATGTTCGCCGGATTGATGTAGCCAACAACCT
Source organism: Vicinamibacterales bacterium (assembly GCA_036565925.1). Lineage (GTDB taxonomy): Bacteria > Acidobacteriota > Vicinamibacteria > Vicinamibacterales > UBA2999 > Gp6-AA40. The sequence continues at coordinate 5,119 of DATCXH010000571.1, read as the reverse complement.
TATACGGCTGTCCACCGGGGGACTTCACCGGTGCGTTCCAGGTCACCACCTGGAAACGACGACCGCTGACGGTCTGCGCCTTCGCGGTCGCATTGTTGGCAGCCGCGCCCTTGAGGAAGCCCCACGGCGTCACCCAGATCTCGAGTTGCTGCGCCCACGCCGCGTTGTCTTTGGTGATGTTCTGCTGGAAGGCACCCTGTGCGGCGGGACCGCCGGTGACAGGCGCGGCCCAGGTCACCGCCGTCGCGCGGGACACCGGTTGCGTGAAATCGATCGAGCGGACGTAGTCGTTCAGATTGGTTCGCGGCCACTGGCCGTTGGCATTGTTCGACTGTCCAAGATTGAAGTTCGCGCCAGACCCGTAATAGGTGATCGAGTTGAGACCGTCCACGCCCATCGCTTTCGAGGCGTTCGCGATAACGGCCTTCGCGTCCTGAGCCGCCGCGGTCGAGGCCATCAGGCCTACGGCCAGTACAGTCGCGCCCCACTTCCTGATCATGATTTCCTCCGGGAAAACGCTGTTCGCGCCCGCCGCTACATTATGTTGTTGCGCGCTTCTGCTCAAGCGTTTGTTTCGACTCTCATAGTGACGACCTCAACCCGAGCACGGAGAAAAACCTATCGCAGCGATCGGGGAGGAGCAGAGGCTACGCTTCAAGCGCCATGTAAATCGCCTTCGCTCGTCTCTTCAGCGCGTCCAAACACTCCTCGCTGCTGTCTCCCTCGGCGAACACCGTACAGATTGGCTGCCCTCTCGTTAACCGCTCGCCAGGTTTCGGGACATCCCGCACCGTCTCATCGCCCAGCCATGTGCGCGTCTCACCCGCGACGACATCCTTCCGCGCAAAGACGATCGCTTTCCCAATCACCGAGTGGATCCGCCGGACACGCGCGAGCTCAAATGCGGGCAGCGTGCCGTCCACGCACGCCGCCGCGTGCGCACTGAACATCGAGAGGCCATACTGCCGTTCGACCAGCTCCATCGATGCGCACCAGCGGGGATTCACCTCAATCGCATACGGCACCTCGTCTTTGATGACGCAGTCGATGCCGTTGAGACCGATCAGCCCGAACTGCTCTGTCACCTCGCGGGCCAGCGCAATCAAGGACTCGACGACTCGCTCGCTGAACACCTCGTCATCCGCGGAGGCGAGCACGTTGCCGCAGTATCGATATCCCGATGCCCCAAACACCTCGTCACCAATCAGCTGACGCGAGATGCCAACCGGTACTGCCTGGCCACCAGCCGCAACAAAGACGATCGACGCGGACACACCGGCGATACGCTCCTGCGCGTAACAGTCGTGAGACACCGGCCCGTCCGGAGCCCACAACCTCACGCCGTTGCCGCCCCCGGAGCGAAACGGCTTCACCAGCCACTCGTTCGCGTTGATGAGATCAGGTGGAACGTCCACGCGGGTGATCGGCGTGGCGAACCCGCGCCTGCGAAGCACGCCGGCCAGAAGGAATGGATCGCGGACGCGACGGACGACATCGGCCGGATTGCCCCAGAGCACACGATCTGACGTCAGCACGTCGATCGCGCGCACATGATTCTCAAACGGTGACAGATAGACAGCCGCATCGACGATGACCTCGCGTACCGCGTCCGCGGCAGCGTGCGCCGTGAACGATGCGCCATCAGTGAGCGGCAAGGAGAGGCTGCGGACTGAGGGATGCTGATCGAGATCACCGAACGCATCGATCGCGATGACGTCGAAACCGGCCCTGGCAGCGGACTCGGCTGCGGCGCGCGTCGAGACGCCGGCAATGACGACGTGGGTCACGTAGATTCCAGGTTCCAGGTTCCAGGTTCCAGGTTCCGGGTTCCGGGTTCCGGGTTCCAGGTTCCGGGTTCCGGGTTCCAGGTTCCGGGTTCCGCGTTCCAGGTTCCGGGTTCCGCGTTCCGGGTTCCAACAGTGAACATCACCGTTCGCCGATGCCGATTCGGCCGAATCGCGTCACGAGTTGATACCGATTCGGGCGCGGGCGTCCTCGCGAGACAACAGGAAGAGATGATCGAGTGCCGTGCCACTCGCGCCGCGGATGTCCATGCGCTCGACGAGTGTCTTCGCCGCACCACCGCTCAAACCGTCAGCAATGAGCGCCGCGCCCTGCGCCGCCTCGCTGGCAGTCCCCTCGAATCCGTGGAGCGCGTGAAACGAAACGCCGTCGACGACGCCACGCAATCGATGCGCGAGCTCATCGCGGACGCGCCCGCCTCGCGCGCTTCGTCCCGAGAGCACGACCTCGTGCGCTTGCGGGACCGCGACGGCCAATGCTGATACCGCCTTCGCGGCGCTCTCCATGTAGGCTTCCCACGCGACACGAGCCGCAGGGGCTTGCGACGAGGCAAGATCATCGGCGGACGCGTCGGGCAAACCTGCAACCGCGCTGGCGCCGCCTGAAAACACGAGGCGCTTGCTGACGCTGCCAGCGAGGAACGCCACTTCTCCGTCGAGCGCTCCCGCCGCACGCATACCGAGCGGGCCGGACGATCCACCCACGCCGTCCACGATACGTCCGCCATCAACCGCAATGGCCGCGCTGAACGCGCCGCCGAGCTCGAGCAGGATGAACGACACGTCCTGCACCGCACAACGCCGGCGCTCGGCGATCTCGCGAATGGCGAGGGCCACCGCACACACCTTGTCGGCGGTGCCCATGTCCACCCGGTTGACCTTGCGATAGGCGGGAACGGTCGCGAGATGAACAACGCCTGGCGTAAGCAGGACCGGTGAGGACAGGCGTCCGAGCGAGCGGACCAGCGCGCGCAGTCCGCCAATGCCACCCGCCTCGCCTTCTGCCGCGAGGAACGCGAGACGCAGCTCGGCGTCAGTCAGATCGCGCGCCGCGGTGAGCGGCAATCCATAGCCCGACGGCCCCACGACCAGATCGAGCGGTGCACATTGCTCCAGGAGTTGCGGGATGTGTGACGGCGAGGCGAGGGCTTCAGCAGTAGGGATCGAAAGGTCGAGAAAAACCCTGCCGTCCTCGAGACCAAACAGATCGACGGTTACCGTGCCCGGGTCCACACCCACGACTCTCGGCAATGGTGACCTCGTAATTCAAAATGCAAAACTCAAAATGCAAGGAACTGGTGATTCGCATCCTGCATTCTGTGTTTTGCATTACACAGAACCCGCGATGTCTGCGATGGTCTCCGCGTCGAGGATCTGATCGTTCTTCTCGAAGAGCCGCGCGATGCAGGCCTTGTGGATCTTCATCTTGAGGTTGCCAACCCCGAGCGCACCGAAGGTCGTGACACCGGCGCGATCCGTCTTGTTGTCGGTGACCTCAATGCCTTCTACGCCGAGCGGCGGCACGGCGTTGACGTCCACTGCGACCTTCAATCCCGAACGGCCCATCCACGCGTCCTTCGGCACCAGACACACACCCGCTGGACCGGCACTGAGGAACACGTCAGCACCCTCGAGCGCAGCGTTGGCTCCTGACACATCGGCTGCCGTCACTTCACGCACAGCGACGCCGAATCGTTCCTGGATGCGCCGGCTCAAGCTGCCATCAGTCACGCGGCGCGTCGTCACGGTGACCTGCGCGCCTGCCTTCGCGAGAAGACCCGCGGCACGGATACCAACCGGACCTGACCCGGCAAGGACGACGATGCGCTTGCCGCTGACATCGCCAAGCGCTTGCTGAATGCGGACGACTGCAGCAACGGCCGTCGTGTTGGAGCCGTTCGAGTCGAGCATGACTGACACGCGCATGGGACCGAAGAATGCTTTCTTCACTTTCGCGAGCATCCGCTCACCCACGGACATGTCGGTACCACCGATGAAGATCGCGGTGTTGTGCAGGTCCTTCGGCCCTCGCGTGAAGATCGCCCCGTGAACGAGATCGCGGACGGCGTCCTCAGTGACGCCGCCATACGCCATCACATCGTCGGCGCCGCCATCGCGCGCGACCACGCCATCGAACACACTCGGATGGGGAGAGCTATCGAGCTGAATCAGGAGTTTCTTCACACGACGTAGGGCGGGTCCTTTCGGACCCGCCTCTCTTGAGGAATTTACTTCGGGGAGTAGGGATGCTTGGCGCTCTTCGAGCTCGCGATCACTTCGTCCACGGTCGGCTTCTTGCCGAGCGCGCGGGCGATCGATTCCTTGGTCGCCTTGTAGTTGTAGTCGTAGATCTTGTTATCGTCGTTGGCATCCCAGTGGATGAACACACCGACGAGGACGCACATGTCGTCCGCTTTGTCCTTGGGGATCACGCCCTCCGCCACCGAATCGACCACGGCGCGGGCTACCGCTGCCTGCGCAGGTCCGAACATCTGGACGGCCTGCTTGGCGCCCTTGATCGTGACCTTGTTGAAGAGCAGGGTGTCGGGCTTGGCCGGAAGGTTCGGGGCGACGACGGCGAGAAGAGTCGTGAAGCCGTCCTTGTTGTTCGCGAGCGCATTCGTGAATGCGGCGCCGGCAGGCCCCGACTTGGAGCCAATGATCAGGTCGATGTGCGCGACCTCGTTGCCATCGCCGACCAGCGACTCACCGAGAAAGAAGTCCGCTGCCATGTCGAAGAACTCCTGTCGAAAAAATGTAGTGAGCAACTCTGGCCGCTTGCCCACCGACGCTGTCCAGCGAAGGCGGGTGCAGGCCCCAGGTCGTGCGACCTCGTGACGGCCAGAAACCGAACGACTATATCACCATCAGTGCAACAGAAAGCCTTCGGGATTGGATTGATATCGTTCCTGGTCGAGGACGGAACAATCATGCTCGGCGCAGAATTCAGCCAGGGCCGCGGCAACCTCCGCTCGCGGACGTCGTGCGGCCTGTCGGTGCAAGTTGACTGACGCGTGTCGGTGCGAGGCACCTATCGCGCGTCGGTGCAATTGGGCTGACGCACGCGGGTGCGGGCGGTTAGCGCCGACCTAGCGAGCAGAGCAGGGCGATGGATTCCAGCCCGCGGTGTCGCGCAGCTTTTTGAAATCGGTCGTCGTCAGATAGGGACGCGTGAAGTAGACCGGGTCTTCAACCTTCGTGGTGATCGTCATCCACTGATCGCCGTTCGGCATCGTGTTGAGGTCGTAGAATTCCGTGACGACCGCTTTCGCGCTGTACGGTGCACCGTTCTTGCGAACGTAGCCCGGGCGCAAGTT
>DATCXH010000682.1:0-6839 GCA_036565925.1 Vicinamibacterales bacterium | reverse complement strand
GGTTCGCTTCTCCATCTGCGCGTACGCGTCGGTGTTGCCCCACCGCTGGCGCGCTTCGTCTTCGTAGCGGGATGGATCGAATCCGTTGAACAGATCGGCCATGTTGATCTCTCCTGTCGTGCCGCTGCAGGCGGCGAGGGCCGCATCGATCGCGCGGATCATGGCGTCAGCCTGTCGCGCGCGTTCGCACAGCCGTTGACGTTGGTCGAGCAACGCCGCTTTTCGATCGAAACGCGGGTCGTCGAGTGACCGCCGGATCTCTTCCAGCGCGAGACCCAGCTCGCGACCGATCAGGATCTGCTGCAGCCGTAGCACGTCGGCATCGGTGTAGAGGCGATAGCCGGCCTCCGTCCTGCCGCCCGGCACGAGCAGCCCGATAGCGTCGTAGTGATGCAGCGTGCGGATGGAGACGCCCGTGAGCCGGGCGACGTCCTTCACCTGATACGTGCGCGAGTGAGTCACGACATCAGCCTGCGGCCTCACGCGACGTGAGGGTCAAGAGCCAACGCCGACACAATTCTCTGGACGCTGTCCGGCACGTTCAGCCGCGCCGTGTCCACGACGAGCCGATCGCAATCCCATGGACGGTAGTCATGCGCCATCACCTCAGTCCATGTCGGCACGCGATGACCGAGGATGTCGGGCGCTCGTGAATCGACACGCCGCTTGTGCTCACCGATGTCCGAGCAGACGAGTTCCACGGTGAGCGCTCGGGCCGCCGCGCGATCCGCGACTGCCTGCCACTCGCGCCTCGTGAGCGGCCACGGATTCACGCAGTCCGCGATGACGGTCCGGCCCAACCGCAGGTTGTCCTCGGCGAGCGCGTACGCTACGCGATAGCCCTCGTCGTACACCGTCATGCCGGCGTTGCGCAGTGCCTGTTCAATCGAATCGATGCGCACGTGCACGGCGCCGAGCACGACGGCGAGCTCACGCGCGATCGTGGTCTTGCCGACGCCTGGTAATCCGCTGAAGGCAACCAGCCCCGGATTTGGTCGGTGAAGGTGCGCGTCAGTCACGGATGCCGAGGCTGGCCAGGACCGTGGTGACTTCGGCTTCATGTGTCTTGACGAACTCGACGTTGATGGTCGGCGCCCCTGCTGGAACACGCGGCAACACGCCCGAGGCCAGGAATCCCTGGGCGAGATGTGCCGCGATCAGGGTGATCGCGAACTTCGTGTACTCGCGCGGGGTGATCTTCGCGCCCTCGAGCGACGCCGACAGCGCAGGATGATGCTCCAGTCGTGCGACGAGTCCCGCCGCGGCGGCTACGGCATCGCCGGAGAGGGCGACGTCTTTCGTGAAGAGCGGTGCGTACGTGAACGATGCGTCGTCGCGAGTCACATCGGCGACGCGGCTGGACGCCTGAACGAAGCGCTCGAAGACTTCAGTCGTCAGGCGGTAGTCGGCTAGTTCGTAGACGTCGATCGGGGCTTGCGCACGAGCGAGCGTCGTCAACAGAAGCGTCGCGACTCCGACGTGGAACGCGCCCCTCGAGCGAATCGTGGCGATCATCGGCCGTGAACGAATCATATCAATCGAACCTCAGCCCTAGGGCGCGGCCGAGCCTGCGCGTATACGTGGAATGGTGCTTGCTCACCAGCCACTCTGCTGTGCGAACTGTGGCGCTGGTTACCGAACTCGTCCGTGCGAACTCGCGCCTGTTGGTAGCGGTTGTGTCGCTCGTCGCGGCGATCGTCGTCGCAGGGTGCGAGACGTCGTCGACTGTGTCCACCGGACCTGAGCCCGTCAAATGCCAGGTCTCGGTCGCGGCTCCGCCGGCGATCCTCGACGCTGCCGGAGCCAACAGCTCGATAACCGTCACGACGCTGCCGGAGTGTGCCTGGACGGCCTCGACGAGCGCGAATTGGATTACCGGGCTGTCGCCGACATCCGGGCAAGGCAATGGCACGGTCTCGTTCCGCGCTGCTGCGAACGACGGCACGTCGGTGCGTGAGGCCACGATCCTCGTCAATAACGAGCAGGCCCGCGTGTCGCAGCGCGCGCCATGTCGCTACACGTTGTCCCCAGCCACACAAACGATTGCGACCAGCGGCGGCGCGTCAACGGTCACGCTGACCGCGACCGAGGCTGACTGCGCGTGGACGGCGACGACTGACGTGGAGTGGATCTCGTTGGCCGCACCGACCAGCGGCGCCGGCAGTGCCGTGATCAACTTCACGGCGGTGCCGAACCAGGGCGGCGATCGAAACGGCACGATCATCGTCGCGGGTCAGCGCGCGAACGTGCTTCAGTCGGCCGCGGCCCCGCCGGACTGCAACATCCTGATCTCACCCACCGCCCAGAATGTTCCAGCTGCCGGAGCGTCTGGATCCATTTCCGTCCAGGCATTGAGCGTTTGCGATTGGGGAGCAACGAGCAATGTGCCGTGGATCACGGTCACGGCAGGTTCGCGGGGCCGAGGAGACGGCGCCGTGATGTTCTCGGTGGCCGCGAATACAGGTGCAGCTCGAACCGGCACCATCGCGATCGGGCCGCGCAACTTCACGGTATCGCAAGCGGCTGGTGCGGCACCACCAACACCGCCGGCATGCACCTATACGATTGCCCCGCAATCACAGACCGTCCCATCTGGGGCCGGGCCGGGAACAGTAAATGTGACGACGACAGCGGCGTGTGCATGGACCGCGGTCAGCAATGCCCCGTGGCTGACGGTGACCTCCGGGGCTGCGGGCACTGGTAATGGCACCGTTGCGTTCAGCGTGGCGGCCAACACGGGAGCTGCGCGAACCGGCACGCTGACGATCGCGACGCAGACATTCACCGTGACGCAGTCGGCGTTCGTCGCGCCGTGTTCGTATACGATCGCGCCGACCAGTCAGAACGTCGATGCAAACGCCAGCACGCCCACAGTCGCGGTGACGACGACAGCGGCGTGCTCGTGGACAGCGGTCAGCGGAGTGCCGTGGATCACCGTGACGTCTGGTGCGTCTGGGACAGGCAACGGATCGGTTGGTTTGAGCGTTGCCGCAAACACCGGTGCCGCACGCAGCGGAACAGTGGCCATTGCTGGCCAGACCTTCACCGTCAATCAGGCCGCGTTTGTGGCGCCGTGCTCGTATTCAATCGCGCCGACCAGTCAAAGCGTGCCGGTGCTTGGCGGCACCGGAACAGTGACGGTCACGACGACGAGCGCGTGTACGTGGACGGCGACCAGCAACGCGCCGTGGCTCAGCATCACATCGGGCGCGACCGGTACTGGGAGCGGAACGGTCGGATTCGCCGCCGCCGCGAACACCGGCGCTCAACGCACTGGCACACTGACGATTGCGGGTCAGACATTCACCGTGACGCAACCGGCCGTCCTCGGGCCGGTGGTGAGTCGTTAGGTGGCTCACGACGTCACGAAGCACAACTCGGCAGGGAAGAGTCATCCCACTTCTGGGCATCGAGGCACTCGAACTCTAGAGGTTGTCGGGTAAATTCCTGAGGTTCTGATCGCGACCGGGTGGAATGCGCTTTGCTCCTGCAGCCTCCGCTGTCGATGCTGCTGAGGCCCCTCGTGAAGCGCATAGCCGTGATCGTACTCGCCGCTTTGGTCGTCTACGGTTGCGAAACCTCGTCGACCGTGAGTCAAGGTCCCAATCCAGTCAAGTGTCAGGTGACGATCGCCACGCCACCGATGATGGACGCCGGTGGTGGCTCGGGGTCGCTCGCCATCACGACGCAACCGGAGTGTGCGTGGGATGTCTCGAGCAACGTGAACTGGATTTCTGGATTCACGCCTCCGTCGGGACAAGGGGACGCCACGGTGACCTTTCGTGTGACCTCGAACGACGGGTCGGCGCAGCGCGATGGCATGATCGTCGTGAATGGAGAGCAGGCGCGCGTGTCCCAGCGCGCGCCCTGCCGTTACGACGTCGGACCCGCCAATCAGACCGTGAACTCGAGCGGCGGTGCCGGCAGCATCAACATCGCGACGACGAACGATTGCTCGTGGTCTGCGTCATCCCAGGCGAGTTGGATCACGCTGACCTCGTCGCCAAGTGGAACTGGCAACGGCACCGTCAGTTTCACCGTGGCAGCAAACCAGGGTGACACGCGCAGCAGCTCGATCGTGATTGCGAATCAGCGTGCCGATATCACCCAAACCGGCGTACTGAGTGCGCCGCCGGCCTGCATGCCCGGCATCTCGCCGATCAGTCAAACCGTCGCAGCTGGGGGTGGCACAGGTACGGTGACTGTCTCAGCAACGTGTCCGTGGACCGCTGTGAGCAGCGCCTCATGGGTCACTATTACCTCCGGCGCGAGCGGAAACGGCAATGGCACCGTCGCGTTCAGCGTTGCGGCAAATACCGGCGCGGCGCGAACGGGAACCCTCAGCATCGCCGGCCGCGCGTTTACTGTTTCGCAGGCGGCAAGCAGTAGCCCCACTCCCGCGCCGACCCCGCCGGCTCAGTGCAGTTACTCGATCTCTCCGCGCACCGACAGCGTCTCCGCGGTCGGTGGCTCTGGAACGACGGATGTGTCGACGACGAGTGGGTGTGGGTGGACGGCGTCGAGCAATGCCTCGTGGATCACCCTCACCTCAGGCGGATCCGGCAACGGTGACGGCAGGGTCAGTTATCTCGTGCTGCCGAATATCGGTGGTGCGCGAACAGGAACGCTGACGATCGCCGGCGAGACTCTCACTGTGACGCAGTCGGCACTCGTCTGCTCGTACTCGATCTCGCCGAACAACCAGAACGTTGACGCGCCGGCCGGTACCGGCAGCATCAACGTATCCACCAGCAGCACCTGCACGTGGACGGCGTCGAGCAACGCCTCGTGGATCGCCGTGACGTCCGGCGCAAGCGGTACGGGGAACGGCACCGTCACGTACAGCTACACCGCGAACACCGGCAAGGATCGCAAGGGCACGCTCACCGTGGCCGGCCGTACATTCACACTTGACCAGAACGAAGACAACAGGAGGAAGTAGCGTGACGACAGGCCGGCGGCACCTCGCAAGGACGATGACGGTCGCGTTGTTCGTGCTGCTCGCGGCGAGCGTCGCCGACGCGCAGCAGTCGGTCTCAGACGTCCTGTCGTTCCTCGTCACCAATCGCAGTATTCCGACGGGCGACTTCGAGCGCGATGAGGAGGCCGCCATTGCGACACGCGACACGATTTCCAAGTTGCTCGTCCTCGAGCTGGCGACGCTGCCCTCCTCGTCTGGTGGTGGATTTACCTATCGTCTCGATCCGACGCTGGGCACGGTCATCCGCGCGAGCGATAGCTTCGGCCCCCTGTTCACAGAACGCTCGCTGCTCGCCGGGCGTGGACGCGCCTCGTTCGGCATGAGTTTCAGCAGCGTCACTTACGACAACGTCGATGGTCGCAATTTGCGTGACGGCACGCTGGTGTCAACGGCCAGCGTGTTCCACGGCGAGACGACACCGTTCGACATCGAAACCGTCACGCTGAAATTCCGCACGGATACCGTGACGCTGAATGGGACGGTGGGTATCACGGATCAGCTCGAGGTCAGCGCCGGTATTCCTTTCATTCGACTGAATCTGGAAGGCGAGCGCATCGATAACTATCGCGGCCAGCAATTGATTCAAGCGCGCGGTTCAGCTTCGACGGCCGGGCTCGGCGACATCGTAGTGCGCGCCAGATACAATGTGTATCGGTCCGGTGCGAGCGGAATGGCCCTCGGCGCTGAAGTCCGGCTGCCGACGGGCAACGAAGAGGATTTGCTCGGTACCGGAAGTACCAGCTTCACGCCCCGGTTCATCGGTTCGTATGAACAGGATCGCGTGGGCGTTCATGGTGAGATCGGGTACACGCTTCGCGGTGTATCCGAAGCGCTCACCTACGCGGGCGCTGTCACCGCCGTTGCTGCGCCTCGCCTGACGCTGGTCGGCGAGTTGCTCGGCCGGCGTCTGAACGCAGTGGGTCGACTCGTTGAGACCACACTGCCGCATCCACGCTTAACGGGTGTGGACACGGTCAGGCTCACCAGTTCGGATGAGACGGCCGATCGTCTGCTGCTCGTCGGCGGCTTCAAGTGGAACATTGCGTCAACGTGGCTGTTGACGGCCAACGTCCTCCGACCGCTGACCGACGTGGGGCTCAATGCCAGCTGGGTGCCGAGCGTGACCTTCGATTACTGGTTCGACTGAAGGGTCAGCTGTACGCATGAATAAACCCGAGCCGATCTACTTAACGGAATCCGATGCGATCGATTCGTTCGCGCCCGAAGCGGGCGGCGAGCCGCGACGCACCGCCCGTGACAGTTACGCGGAACCACTCGACGCATTTCGATCCGAAGTCTTCGCGCAGAGCGAGCCGCCGGGCACATCAGCGCCGCCGCGCACGTCAGCGCCGCCGCGCGCGTCAGCCCCGCTTCGCACACGACACCGCATTCACCCCGCATCGCTGGTCGCCGTTGCCGGCATCGCCGCTGTATTCGCGGTCGTTGTCATGCAGCAATCGAACACTCCCGAGTCGAGGGCGTTCGCGCCGGCGGCCTCGCCTAGGGGTGGAAGCACTGACGTGTCTCCCACCCCGGCGCTTCCGCCTGTGACCGCTGCGCCGGTACCACCCAGCACTTCGGAAGCAAACGTAGAACCTTCACAACAGTCCGTCACGACTGCCGAGAGTCAGCCGCCACCGGTGGTTCAGTCCGATGTGACTGCGCGAGCCGAAACGGCTGGCCGATTGGAAGTGCCGGTTCGATCCGAACCGCCCGTTGGATCTGAACGGACTGTGCGACCCGAACCGCCAGCCCGATCGGATTCGACACCAAGCACATCGCCCGCTGCATCTGCGCGCATGCCGCGACCGCTTTCGCAGGATCCTGCGCGGCTTTCGGCTGGCGTGACAACGCCAGG
>DATCXH010000788.1:0-3749 GCA_036565925.1 Vicinamibacterales bacterium | reverse complement strand
CACGCCCCATCCGTGGGAGTTCAAACGTGTCTGGCACGTCGAGCCGTCGCTGACCGATCCGGACACCGTCTATGCGGGCGTCGAGGACGCCGCGTTGTTCCGCACAACCGATGGCGGTCAGAACTGGCACGAGCTGCCCGGCCTTCGCGGTCACGGCTCAGGTTCGCACTGGTCGCCCGGCGCGGGCGGTCTCGGCCTGCACACCATCGTGCTCGACCCGACCAACGCCAAGCGCATGTACATCGCCATCTCGGCTGCCGGCGCATTTCGCACCGACGATGGCGGCACCTCGTGGCGGCCCATCAATAAGGGTCTGCGTTCAGAGCAGATTCCCGACCCGAACGCTGAAGTCGGCCACTGTGTGCATCGCATCGCTATGCACCCGTCACAACCGAATGTGCTGTTCATGCAGAAGCACTGGGACATCATGCGGACCAACGATGCTGGTGATTCATGGCACGAGGTCAGCGGCAATCTGCCCACCGACTTCGGGTTCGTCATTGACGTCCACGCTCACGAGCCGCAGACGATCTATGTGGTGCCGATCAAGAGCGACTCGGAGCACTATCCGATGGATGGGCAGCTTCGCGTGTTTCGCAGCCGATCGGGTGGCAACGAATGGGAACCATTGACGAATGGATTGCCGCAGAAGGACTGCTACGTGAACGTGCTGCGCGACGCGATGGCCGTCGATCGTCTCGACTCGTGCGGGATCTATTTCGGCACAACCGGAGGACAGGTCTACGGTTCGTCGGACGCGGGCGACACGTGGGCACCGATCGTGCGAGATCTTCCCGCTGTTCTTTCGGTGGAGGTACAAACGCTGCCATGATCCGGGTCGTGCTGCCGATGCATTTGCGCACGCTCGCGCGCGTGGACGATGAGGTCACGCTCGAGGTGAGTGCGCCGATCACGCAACGAGCGATTCTCGATGCGCTCGAGGCGCGCTACCCAGTGCTGCGCGGGACGATTCGTGATCACGTCACGCATCAGCGTCGGCCATTCCTGAGATTCTTCGCCTGTGAAGAGGATTGGTCTCACGAGCTCCCCGACGCGCCGCTGCCCAGCAAGGTTGCCATGGGAGCGGAACCGTTCCTCGTCGTCGGAGCGATGGCTGGCGGTTAGAGAACACCGCGGCGGTTAGAGAACACCGCGGCCGGTTGAAGTCACCGCTGGTTAACAGAGACGCGATCGCGCGGTGGTAGACTGGCGTGTAGCAACACACTACCGCCGCGCGCGCTCCACATCCTTGAGCGCGACTGATCACCTCGCGGTTCATCCCGGGGTTCGCCTCACGCGCGCGGCACGTCCATTCAGGAGGTGTCTATGGCTGATAAGCGTACCAGCACGACGCGTGAAGAACGCGGCATGGAGCGATCGTCGAATACGGATCGATCCTCGTCCGCGCTCGCCTCACGGTCAGCCAACCCTTTCAGCATGCTCGATCGCTTCGCAGAAGAAATGGATCGCGTGTTCGAGAACTTCGGTTTTGGTGGGCTACGCTCACGTCAGCCGGGCGGCGGGTTTGGCCTCTGGCCGGGCGGGGACATGTGGACGCCTGAACTCGAGATCTTCCAGCGCAATAGCGAACTGGTGATTCACGCCGATCTGCCAGGTCTGACGAAAGACGATGTGAAAGTCGACGTCAGCGACAATCAGGTGACCATCGAAGGCGAACGGCAGCGTCACCACGACGAGGAGCGCGAAGGATTCTATCGATCGGAGCGCAGTTACGGAAGGTTCTACCGGACTATTCCGCTGCCCGAGGGAGTCATTGCCGACCAGGCCAAGGCGACGTTCAAGGACGGCGTGCTCGAGGTCACGATCCCCGCGCCGCCAGAGAGCGCGCGTCGCGGTCGTCGTCTTGAAATCAGCGAAGGATCATCGGCTGGCGGGAACCGCTAAGCCCGTACATCACAACGCCCGACGTCCAGGGGACCCTGGACGTCGGGCGTTCTTGCGTGTGTGACACGCATTCTGGCAGGAGCCAGAACAAACTGCTGGTCATGCTCTAACCATATTGCGCGCGGGCCGAGAGGAGCGTCCGGAGCGGTCCTCATGCCGTTGCGCGCCACTAGCCCGGTGGTATCTCCATTCGAACCTCCGCGTCGGAAGTGGCGTGGACTTGCCTAACGAATACCGCCGCTCCCACACGGTGTCAAGGTCAGCGGCGGTGACCAATACCGCTGTGCCACAATGTCCCACACATGAGCACACTCAAGATCAAAGTCATCGTGGGAAGCACGCGGCCGAATCGTTTCAGCGAACGAACCAGCCAGTGGATGTTGGACCTTGCGAAGAAGCGAACCGATCTCGACGTCGAGCTGCTCGACCTGCGCGATTATCCGCTGCCGTTTTTCGAGGAACCGTTGCCGCCTGGCTTGGCGAAGGATGGTTACACGAATCCCGCCGTTGTGAAGTGGCGCGACAAGATCAAGGAAGCTGACGGATTCATCATCGTCACACCCGAGTACAACCATGGCTATCCGGCGGTGTTGAAGAACGCGCTCGACTACACCTATTTCGCGTGGGCGAGAAAGGCCGTGGCATTTGTGAGCTGGGGGAGTGCCGGTGGTGCACGAGGTGTCGAGCAGCTTCGGATGGTGGCGGTCGAACTGGACATGGTGCCGATCCGGTTCGCGGTGCACATTCCGAATCCCTGGTTCATTCAGGACATGAGCGGCATCGACACCGACGTGAACAGGCAAGCGGGGCAGGCGTTACTCGACAATCTCACCTGGTGGACCGGCGCGCTCAAGGCGGCACGCAAATAGGTCCCATATGAATTGGCGCATAGGATCCGCGGCCGTCGTCATCGTCGCGGTCCTCTGCGTTGTCCTGTTTCGTGGCGCGCGAGCGGGTGTCGACGTCGGCTTCTGGTACGAAAACTTTCCTTTCAGCTTCAGCCCACCGGTCACTGCGGCACTCGGTGGCCCGTTCACGGCGTCCGATGTCGAGGCGATCAGGCGAATCTCTCGAGACGAGCTCACGCGAGCGTTCACGGGATTGAAAGTCGCCTTTACTGATGGCCGACACGCGCCCTTGACTGTGGTCGTGCAACTATCGATTCCACGACGCAAAGGTCAGCGACTCCCGAACGCGGGTGAGACGTTTGCGATGGGACCGCTTGGCGCGCGCAGCGTGATCGACTTCACCGAAGTGCTGATGGCGGCGATGGCCCATGCGCCTGCCGGTACCACGCGCGAACAACTCGTCGCGGGGATCGGCCGTGGCGTCGGCCGGGTTGCCGTTCACGAGCTCGCGCATGGCCTTCTTGGTGCGGGCGCGATGGACAACCGGACCGACGACCACAGCTACGAGTACTTCACCCACAATCGTCCGTCGCAGTTCTACGGGGAGCTGCACTGGAGCGGTGCGTGGCCGGTGCTCCTTGGACGTGTGGGCACGTAAGCCGAGCCCCGCGCGCGAAGCGAATGCGGCGAGTTGCGCCATACCGTTGGCGAAGGCGGAGAACTACTTCCTCGCACGCTGGAACGTCAGTGGCACGGTGACCGGCCCTTGTGAGAACGTGCCTGCCAGTTCCCCCGACGCATTGAGTGAACCCGAGAAGAAGTCACCACCGATCGCTGGCGTATTGAGCGTGAGGCTGCGAACGGCGTCATCACCGGCTTCATCATCCACACAGTGGAAGGTGATCAGGAGTTCGAGCGCAAACGTTAACCGGGTGCACCCGCTTTGATCGCTTCGAGACCGTGGCCGTGCGGCCCGGTCTCGCGGACGCGCAGCAG
>DATCXH010000190.1:0-6106 GCA_036565925.1 Vicinamibacterales bacterium | reverse complement strand
CTGGTGATGGAACTCGTCGCCGGCATGACGCGGCACGACAGGATCACCACCGCGGTCGCACCGAGCGATGATTCCGGCGGAGGCCTTCGCAGCACTATTCCGCTCAGCGAGGCCCTGGCTTTCGCCGCGCAGATCGTCGAGGCGCTCGACGCGGCTCACGAGCGCGGCATCGTGCATCGCGATCTGAAACCCGCCAATATCAAAATCACCGACGACGATCGTGTGAAAGTGCTCGACTTCGGATTGGCCAAGGCCATGAACCCCGATGTGTCTGGGGCATCCCCCGTCAATCTCTCTTACTCGCCAACGCTGACGATCGGTGCCACGTCCACCGGCGTGATTATGGGAACTGCCGCCTACATGAGTCCGGAACAGGCGCGGGGCAGGAACGTCGACAAACGATCGGACATATGGGCGTTCGGCTGCGTTCTCTACGAGATGTTGACTGGGCGCGTGGCATTCCCAGGAGAGACACTGCCCGACACCATCGTATCGATCCTCGAGCGACCGCCGGATTGGTCCGCGCTTCCGCCAGCCACGCCATCGATCGTCACTCGGCTGCTGCGCCGCTGTCTCGAGAAGGATCCGCGGAAGCGTCTGCGTGATATTGGCGATGCACGGCTCGATCTCGACGAGGTGCACCGCAGCGAATCCGAGCCGGACACGCGGAGCGTACGGATACGCGAGCGCGAAGTCGAGTTTCAGCGGCTTACGGACGTCGAAGGATTGAAAGAAACTCCGGCCGTGTCGCCCGACGGCAAGATGGTGGCCTTCGTGGCGATGGTCGACGGTACTCGTCAGATCTGGATTCGGATGCTCGCCGGCGGCGGCCTGCTCCAACTGACGCGCGACCGCGTCGATCACATGCACCCGCGGTGGGCGCCCGACTCGAGCACGCTGTTTTACTACACGCCGCCGCCAGTCGAATCGGAGGACGGCACGATCTGGGAGATCGGGGCACTGGGCGGCTGGCCGCGCAAGATTGTCACTGGGGCGGGCCCAGCTGACATCAGCCACGACGGTCGCCGCATCACGCTGCTTCAGGTGGAAGGCGATCATCTGGCGCTGATCATTGCCGCGCGAGACGGGTCACGCGCGACGCGGGTGATGGCGCTTCCAATCGGCACGTACACGTTCCTGCGCTGGTCGCCAGACGACCGCTGCATCGCGGTTCAACGTCTCGGACATACCGGCTTCGATGGGCACATTGACGTCGTGAACCTGTCGACTGGCGCTCGACGTGAAGCGACCAGTGGAACATGGCTGCAGGGATTCGCCTGGCTGCCCGACAGCTCGGGGTTCGTGTACAGCGCGTCCCGCGGCAGCACGATGCTGTATCCACCAGCATTTCAGCTGCGACACGTTCGCAGTGATGGCACCGGGGACCGTCAGTTGACGTTCGGCGACCATTCCTACGTCGAACCGGACATTCACCAATCGGGAAAACTCGTTGCAGCTCAGACGCTCAGTCGGTCGGACATCTGGAAAGTCCCTGTTTCAGGAACGCCCGCCGAGAACACTCGAAACGCGGTTCGCGTCACCCGACAGACGGGTCAGGTTCAGGTGCCCTCAGTCAGCCCCGACGAACGCGAGATCGTGTTTGTGTCGGATACCGGCGGTCATTCGAACTTGTGGATCGCGGGAACGGACGGGACCGGCATGCGTCCGATCACGTTCGAGACCGACCCCGGTGTCGCAATCGGTGTCCCGGTTTGGTCACCGCGTCGTGACTGGATCGCGTTTGTGCGCTCGGACAACAGTCGCGCCGCGACCTGGGGAATCCGCCCGGATGGCAGCGGGGTTCGCCGCCTGGTCACAGGATGGGCGCCGTGTTGGTCGGCTGACGGGCGGTGGCTGTACTACTGGCATCTGGAGGAGCCTCGCGGGATCGAACGACTCTCGATCGACGACGGCACGGTCGAGTCCATTCAAATGGGCGGTGAGCTCATTCTTCCCGCTATCTCGCGCGATGGCGCGACGATGTTCCTCGCGCAGTCCGCGACGGCTACGATGGTAGGAGGCTTCGGCACCGGCTTTACCGAGTTCGTCCGGTGCAGCCCTCCAGCAAACGCGGGTGAGAGACTCGCGCGCGTGCCCGGCCAACGGATCCCAGGCCGGATTGCGACCGTCGTCATGTCCCCGGACGGACGCAACATCGCCACATCACTCCACGACGGCGGCACCGCCAATCTGTGGGTGATACCGACCGACGGCGGACCGATGAAACCGGTGACCGACTTCGGCGAGCGAACTGTGATGATTGCGCGGAGTGTGTCGTGGTCCGCGGACAGTCAGTCGCTGTACGCGGCAGTCGCTGAAATCGGTACCGACATCGTCTTGCTGAACGGACTTCTCGACTGAAATCTCATCAGGCGTACATGCCGCGTAGCTTGGTGACATTGCCGACGCGCGAAATCGCGACGATGTAGGCGGCGGTTCGCAGATCGACCTTGTACTTGAGCGAGGTCTGCAGTACGTCGTCGAAGGCCTCGACCATCTTTTTCTCGAGGCGCGTGTTCACCTCGTCCAGTTCCCAGAAGTAGCCGTAGCGATCCTGCACCCACTCGAAGTACGACGTGGTGACGCCGCCGGAATTGGCGAGGATGTCGGGAATCACGAACACGCCGCGATCGTGCAGGAGTTTGTGCGCGTCAGGCGTCGTCGGCCCATTCGCTCCCTCGGTGAGTATCTTGGCTTTGATCAGCGGAGCGTTTTCGGCTGTGATCTGATTCTCGAGTGCGGCCGGGATCAGCACATCAACTTCGAGCCCCCACAGATCATCCGGCTCGAGCCGTTCTGCGCCGCCAAATCCTGCAACCGTCTTGTGCTGTTGCGTATGCGCGATCAGCTTGGGGATGTCGATGCCTTTGGGATTGTAGACGCCACCTTTCCAGTCGGTCACGGCGACGATCGTGGCGCCGATGGCGGCGAGCAGATTCGCGGATACCGATCCGACGTTGCCAAAACCCTGGAGGGCAACCGTAGCGCCCTTGATGTCGAGGCCAAGATGCTTGGCGGCTTCGCGCGTCACGATCATGACGCCGCGTCCGGTCGCCTCGCGACGGCCGAGTGAGCCGCCCATCTCGATCGGCTTGCCCGTGACCACCGCGGTCTCCGTGTGTCCGACGTGCATGCTGTAGGTGTCCATCACCCACGCCATGATCTGATCGTTGGTGTTCACGTCGGGCGCCGGCACGTCTTTCTCCGGACCGATGGCGTCAACGATCTCGGCGACGTAACGGCGCGTGAGCGCTTCGAGCTCGCGTCGCGACATCCTGGTCGGATCGCAGACGATGCCACCCTTGCCACCGCCGAAGGGGATGTGGGCGACAGCGCACTTCCACGTCATCCACGCGGCGAGTGCGGTCACCTCGTCGAGTGATACATCAGGGTGATAGCGAATGCCGCCCTTCGCTGGGCCGAGCGTGATGTTGTATTGGACGCGATAGCCGGTGAACACCTCGATCTCGCCGTTGTCCATCTGCACTGGACACGACACGATGATCTGCCGCTTGGGGTGAGTCAGGATGCGCCAGATGCCGCCATCGAGTTTGAGGATGCGGGCGGCGCTGTCGAACTCCTCGAGCATCGCCCCGAAGATGCTGCCGTGCTCGGACATGATTGCATCTTAATCGGCTTTGGGCTCGACGCTTCAGGCTCCGGGCTCTGGGCCGTACGCGTGCCGATATAATTCTCTCAATGGGGATTCCGGCCAGCACGGACGCGAAGCGGCACGTCGAGCGGGTGTATGGCCCTGATAGCGTCTCATCGATCGATTACGCACGCGACATCGCTGACCCCGGTCAGTTCCCGTACACGCGCGGCATTCATCCCACCGGCTACCGCGGCAAGCTCTGGACGATGCGGCAGTTCGCCGGGTTTGGCACGCCCGAAGAGACCAACGAGCGCTATCGTCGCCTGCTCGACGCCGGTGGCACCGGCCTCAGCGTGGCCTTCGACCTGCCGACGCTGATGGGGCGCGACCCCGATCACGAGCTCGCGCTCGGTGAGGTTGGGAAGTGCGGCGTCAACGTCACCTCGCTCGCCGACATGGAGGTGCTCTTCGACGGCATCGACCTCGGTGCGATCACGACGTCGATGACGATCAACGGCCCGGCGTCGATGATCTTCGCGATGTATCTGGCCCTCGCCGAGCAGCGCGGGACGGACTGGAAGATGCTGTCCGGCACGATTCAGAACGACATCCTGAAAGAATTCATCGCGCAGAAGGAGTTCATCTATCCGCCCGTTCCTTCGATGCGCCTCGTCACCGACGTGTTTGCGTTCTGCACCCAGCACGTTCCTCGGTGGAACACCATCTCCGTCAGTGGCTATCACATCCGCGAGGCCGGGGCGACCGCCGCACAGGAGCTGGCGTTCACGCTTCGCGACGGCATCGAATACGTGCAGTACGGGATCAACGCCGGTCTCGACGTCGACTCGTTCGCCCCGCGCATCTCCTTCTTCTTCAACTCGCACAGTGACTTCTTCGAGGAGATCGCCAAGTTCCGCGCCGCGCGCCGCATCTGGGCGCGCGTGATGCGCGACCGCTTCAAGGCGAAGTCACCGCGGTCGTGGCAGTTGCGCTTCCACGCGCAGACTGCCGGCATCTCCCTTACAGCGCAGCAACCCTACAACAACGTGGTAAGAACGGCGCTTCAGGCGATGGCGGCGGTGCTCGGCGGCACACAGTCGCTGCACACCAACGCGCTCGACGAAGCACTCGCGCTGCCCACCGAAGAAGCGGCGACGCTGGCCTTGCGAACGCAGCAGATCATCGCGCACGAGACCGGCGTCACCGATTGGACCGATCCGCTCGGTGGCTCGTACTTCCTCGAATCGCTGACCTCGCAACTCGAAAAAGAGGCGTTGGCCTACTTCGATGCGATCGATGCGATGGGCGGCATGGTGGCGGCGATCGAGCGCGGCTACCCGCAGCGTGAGATTGCCGAGAGTGCGTACCGCGCCCAGCAGGCTATCGAAACGAAGGAGCAGATCATCGTCGGCGTCAATGAGTTCGTCGAGTCGGGGGCCGAAGCCGTCGGCACTCTGTACATCGACGAGACGGCGGGTGAGCGTCAGTTGGCCCGACTCGAGCAGTTGCGCGCACGACGCGACGGCGCCAAGGTCCGCAAGACGCTGGCTGCACTCCAGGCCGGAGCCCGTGACGGCGCGAATACGATGCCGCTCCTGCTCGATGCGGCCCGAGCCTATGCGACCATCGGAGAGATGTGCGACAGCTTGCGCGAGGTCTGGGGGGAATACGTGGAAACGCCCACCATCTAAGGAATCGGCAATCAGGTATCGGGAATCAGAGCGGGAATCAGAGTCAGGAATTAGGACCAGGAATCAGGTGGAATGCGCCAGAAGATCAGAGTTGTCATCGCCAAGCCGGGGCTCGACGGCCACGACCGCGGCGCGAAGGTCATCGCTCGCGCGCTGCGGGATGCCGGCATGGAGGTAATCTATACGGGCCTTCGCCAGACGCCTGAGCAGATTGTCGGCGCCGCTCTGCAGGAAGATGCCGACGTGATTGGTCTGTCCATCCTGTCCGGCGCGCACATGCACATCTGCCCACGGGTGATGGAGCTGTTGCGTGAAAAAGGGCTGACCGACGTGCTCGT
Organism: Vicinamibacterales bacterium; assembly: GCA_036565925.1. GTDB lineage: Bacteria > Acidobacteriota > Vicinamibacteria > Vicinamibacterales > UBA2999 > Gp6-AA40. Next base: position 482 of record DATCXH010000190.1, on the reverse strand, counting down.
TGTCGTCGGCGGCATCATTCCGGACGCCGATGTGCCGAGGCTCAATGCAGTGGGTGTGCGTGGCATCTTTCAGCCGGGCACGCCAATGCAAGAGATCGTAGACTTCATCAACCGTCATGCCCGTGAGCGCGCGGGCACCATCTAGACTCGTGGTTCGTACCAATTGGGATGTCGGATTCGAACAAGCCTTCGACGTGGCTTTCCGGGCTGCGACAACAGGGCAGCCCGATTTGCGAGTCGAACTATGTTCCGTGAAGGGGGACCGTGAGGCACAAGCTCCTGCTCGCCGATGACAGCGTGACCATTCAGCGCGTCGTCGAGTTGACGTTCTCTGGAGAGGATGTGCAGGTGGTCACCGTGGGAGATGGGGAACAGGCCATCGCGCGCATTCCCATCGAACGTCCCGACATCGTGTTGGCCGACATCGGCATGCCCAAGCGCAGCGGCTACGACGTCTCGGCCTTCGTCAAAGGACGGCCCGA
>DATCXH010000230.1:0-6362 GCA_036565925.1 Vicinamibacterales bacterium | reverse complement strand
GGGTTGAGGCCGAGCACGCGCAACTCGCCCGAATCTGGATGCAGCAACCCACACATCAACCGGATTGCCGTCGTCTTGCCCGCTCCATCGGGACCGATCAGGCCGAACATCTCGCCTCGCTTCACGTCGAGGCTCAATCCGTCGAGCGCCCTGGTGTTGCCGTATCGCTTGACGACACGATCCAGGACGACCGCCGGCTCGCGCTCAGCGCCGATCGTCATTGCACCTGCAGCTCTGCATCGACGGGCATGCCTGGTTTCAGGATGCCGGCGCGGTTATCAACAGTGACCTTGATGCGATACACGAGCTTCGATCGCTCTTCCGCGGTCTGCACGTTGCGCGGCGTGAACTCGGCCTTCGGCGATACGAACGTCACCTTACCGCTCAGCCCGTCACCACCTGCGTCGGTCACCACCTTCGCCGGCTGCCCCAACTTGACGCGTGGCACCATCGGCTCCGGCACGAAGAGATTTGCCCATGCGTTATCGAGATCGGTCACGACAACGATGGGGGTGCCGCGCATGACGAGCTCTCCGGCATCGACGAGCTTCTGGGTGACGATACCGGCCACAGGCGACACGATCTGGGCGTCGGCAAGCGCTTTCTCGAGTACGGCGATCTGTGCGTCGGCGGCCGCCACACGTGCGCGAGCCGCCGATATCTCCTCGGGGCGTGCCCCCATCTTCAGGCGCGCGGTGTTTTCGCGGGCGGCGCGCACACGTTCCTCGGCGCTGCGAAGCCGTTCGCGCGTCATGTCCGCTCGCGCTTTCGCATCGTCACGTTGCTTTTGCGAACCCGCATTGGCCTTGAGCAGCGCCTCGAAGCGATCGAGATCGAGTTGCGCCGCCTTGAGATCGGCCTGGATCGCCATTGCTTCTGCCTCCGCGGCATCGACCTGCGCCTCGGCCTGACGGATGTCTTCGATGCGCGAGCCGGCTTCGAGCAGCCGGAGCTGCGCGACGGCGGCGTCGCGATCGGCGCGAGCCCGTTGCATCTGCAGCTCGGTATCACGTGTATCCAGTTTCGCGATGATGTCGCCGCGATTCAGGCGCGCACCTTCGTCGACGCGCAGTTCGAGAATTCGTCCGCCGACTTCCGCAGCCACGTGGACCTCTGTTGCCTCGACGTGGCCAGAGACTCGCAGTGTGTTGTCGGGCGTGTCGTCGGCGCACGCGGACGTGACCAGCGCAACGACGAGCCATAGGCAGCGGTACTCGCGGATGAGACTCATGAATCCTTCCGAAGCATGCCTCTCACCGAGGCCTGCATGTGTCGTGCGAACTCTTCGACCTGCCGCGGCTCGGCGAGGTCCCTGGTGAGCCGTGCGGTGGCAATGACACGTTGCCGCACGAAGAAGATGAGGATCGGCGGCATGATCGTCAGGTGGGTCAGCAAGGGATCGACCTGCCTGAAGACGCCTTCGCGTTGACCCTGGGCAAGGATGTCGCGCACGGCTGCGAACACGTCGTTCATCAATTGGAAGGTGTGGGCGTCGAAGTGCGGCGCGCCCGAGGCCAGTTCGCGCAGCATGATCGACGCGAACCACGGCCGGGCGGCGGCTTCCTCGACGATCGCGGCGATCCAGGCATCAAGTTTGTCTTCCCCGCTACCGGCACCATCGGCGATGCCACGAGCGCGGCTGCCGACGGTGCGCACCATGTCGCGCACCAGGTCCAGATAGAGCTCACGCTTGCTGCCGAAGTGGTAGTAGAGCATCGCCTTGTTGACGCGGGCGCGGGCGGCGATGCGGTCGGTGCCGGCGGCGTCGTAGCCCCGATCGGCAAATTCGAGGGCGGCGGCGCGGAGGATCGCGCCGCGTGAATCGCGGGCGGCGCCGCGCTTTCGGCCGACGGCGCGCTTCCGAGCACTCATAACTAACTAGTTAGTTAATAGATCGCAAGCCACAGCCGTGTCAAACTAGGCAGTACCCCCTTCGGCGGACGTTCGTATGACCGTGTTAATCGCGGGCGGCAGCGGCTTTCTTGGCACGGCCCTGGCCAGGACATTCCGCGCGGCCGGACACCGCGTGATGATCCTGACCAGACGGCCTCAGCGCGAAGGCGACGTGCTCTGGTCCACCAAACCAACCGATACCACCTGGCGGCACGCCCTCGAACGATCGGATGCGCTGATCAACCTCGCCGGGGTTTCCATCGCCGGCGCTCGATGGACTGACGATCGCAAGCGCGAGATTCGCGCCAGCCGCCTTGCACCGACGGTGTCGCTGGTCTCTGCGATTGCGGAAGCCACGCGTCCACCGGCGATCTTCATCAGCAGCTCCGCGGTTGGAATTTACGGCACGCACGGCGATGAAGTCATCACCGAGGAGACCCCGGCAGGCCACGACTTCCTCGCGTCGGTGTGCCGCGATTGGGAGACTCGCGCGATCGAGGCGTCCTCGCGGTCCCGCGTCGTCCTGCTGCGAAGCGGTGTCGTGCTCGCCCGCGAAGGCGGCGCGCTGCCGCAACTCGCGCTGCCGTTTCATCTCTTTGCCGGAGGTCCCGTCGGCACGGGGCAGCAGTATCTGTCGTGGATCAGCCTCGCTGACTGGGTTGGCATCGTGCAGTGGATGTTGACCAGGAATCATGTCTCCGGACCGATCAACCTCACGGCCCCAACACCGGTGACCAACGCCGAGTTCGCACGCACGATGGGGCGAGTGCTCGGGCGGCCGTCGTTCGTTCGGACACCGGCATCTGTCGTGCGGTTCGCGTTTGGCGAACTTGCCGACGCCATCATTCTCGGCGGTCAGCGCGTGGTGCCGACGCGCGCGACAGCATTGGGCTACGAGTTCAAGCACGAGACGCTCGAACCAGCGTTGCGCGATATTTATGGGAGAGCGTAGAACGCGTCCTCCGTGGTCCTTCGTCCTTGGTGCCTGGTCCGTTCGTAGTCCATAGTCCCTGGTCCGCAGGGACCTAGAACCCAGGACGGACTAAGAACCCAGGACGGACTAAGAACCAAGGACGGACTAAGAACCAAGGACGGACCAAGAACCAAGGACGGACCAAGAACCAAGAACCAGGGACCAAGGACTACACGATCGCCGGCGCGCCGCTGCGGAAATCGCCGCCGAGGATTGCGGCGGAATTGGCGCCAAGCCAGTTGTCGAGCACACGCGCGTAGACCGATCGGAAGTCGGTCTCGAATCGCACGTCGCCACCGTTGTTCTCGAGCGTCGGGTTGGCCGGATTCGGATCGAGCGAAGCCGCCGTTCCGTACAACCCGCCGCGAACCAATCCTCCCGTCGCCATCATCACCGCGGCCGCGCCGTGATCGGTGCCCAGACTGCCATTCTCGAAGACGCGCCGGCCGAACTCCGAGAACTGCAGAACCAGTGTGTCGTTCCACGGTCCGCGGCGCCGGAGATCTTCGGCGAACGCGGCGACACCGTCGCCGAACGTGCCCATCAGGGTCGCGTACGTGCCGACACCCTGATTCCCTTGGTTCGCGTGCGTATCGAACCCACCAGTCTGCACCCAGAAGACGCGCGTGCCGATGCCGCGGACCAGCGCTTCAGCCACGGTGCGCAGTGCCATCGCGAAACCGTTGTTCGGATAGGCAACGGTTCCCGTATAGACCGACGCCGCCGCCACGCGATCGATCGTGGCGAACGCCGCCTGTGCGCTCGTGTTCACGAACGAGAGATGCGGTCGATCGACGGGAAGGTGCGAGGCGATCCGTGTTGCGGTAGCCCGCTCATTCACCGCTTCAGCGGGATTGAAGCTCGAAAACGCGTAGGTCGCCGCACTCGGAATCGACGGCACGCTGACGTCGCGCGACGTCAACGCGCGCGGCAGCTCCTGCGTCGTGCTCCATCCTGACAGCGGATCGAGCGGAACCGTTTCGAGGTAGCGCCCAAGCCATCCTTCGCTATCGGCCAGCGTTGGGCTGGCAGTGTCCCAGATGTCCTTTCCCTGAAAATGAGAGCGGCTCGAATTGAGATAGCCAGTTCGTTGCACGATGGCGAGACGGCCGGAGTTGTAAAGATCTCGAAGGCCCGTGAGACGCGGGTGCAAACCCAGCGGCTTCCCGCTCGAGTCCGATCCGATCTGCAGGACTTGTCCCGCCGGCACGAAGATGTTCGGGCGCCTGCTGACGTAGAACGGATCGGTGTACGGCACGACCGTGTTGAGCGCGTCGTTGCCGCCGGAGAGATAGACGATCACCAGATTCCGCGAGCGCGCACCCTGTGCCCGTGCCAGGTCACTCAGAAACGCCGGCGCGGCGAATCCGACCGTGAACGCTGAGACGCCGCCGCGTATGAACTCTCGACGAGAGATAGCCATGTGATGTCCTCGTCTACACGAATTGATACTCGGAGGAGCCGACGATCAACCGGGCCAGGCCGTTGCCCTTCGACTGCAGTTGCGCGTCTGAACCCGTCCAGGTGCCGCCAGTCTGCAGGAACTGCAGCAGGTCGCTCATCGGTTCGGAGTCATATCGCGCGGGCGACAGACGATCGAGCATGTAATCGAGCAGCGCCTCCGGTGACTGACGTGCGCCGGCGGCATCGCGCGCCAGATTGAACCGCTGATTGAACGCCAGCGTGCCCGCGAAGTTCATGCGCGAGAGCATCGCACCCGTCGAGAACCATCCCTGACCGAGTTCCCATCCCGCCACATCGGGAGGCTCGAACAGTACTTGCCCCATGGGAATCAGCGCGCTGCGAGCGGTGTCGATCGAGAACCCCGACCACCCGACCTCCTTGATCGCTCGAACGACATACTCGACCGGCCAGGAGTAGCGCGTGTGCCAGTTGCCCGGGTTCTGGAATTCGCGTGAACGCAGCATGAAGTGCACCATCGATCTGATGCTGGTGCCATTCTGTAGATACACGCTCGCCGCGTTGTTGATCGTCTCGGTGTCCGGCGGCACGACTTCGCTCACCAGGTAGTTCCACAGCTTGCGAGCGAGCCGCCTCGCGGTGTTCGGATGACGGGCGAGTGCGGTGATGAAGTCGATGCCATCCTGCATCCCGTCGGCGGCCGGACGCGCAGGAATGCTGTGACTGCCGTTTGAATAGATCGGGAACGTGAACGTCTTCTCGGTCGGGTCGTGGTTATTCGGAACGTATAGGAATTCGTAGTAGCTCAGAGGATCGTCTCTCTCGCTGCCGACGAGCCTGAGGTTCCAGCCGGTGAACACGCGGGCCGCCGCATAGACATCCTGTTCGGTGTAGTTGCCGACGCCCCAGGTGAACAGCTCCATGATCTCGCGGCCGAAGTTCTCCTGCGGACGCTGGCGAGTATTGACGCGGCCGTCGAGCCACACGAGCATCGCCGGATCTTTGGCCATCGCGATCAGCAACTCGGTGAAGCTGCCAAGCGCCATCTCGCGAAGCGTCTCGAGTTGACCTTGCGGGCCGGGAAGCTGGCGTGAGACGTTGGCCAGCAACTTGGCGCCCTGCACGCTGCCGAACGTTCCATTGAGCTTGCTGTACGCAGTGGCAAAGTGGTTGTGCCAGAAGAGCGCCATCTTCTCCTGCAGCGGCCGCCGCGTGTGGACCATGCGGAACAGCCAGCGCTGACGCGCATCCTCGATGTTCGTGTTCGGCTGAAAACCTCCGGCGCGGTTGAAGACAGACACGTACGCCGGATTGCCGATATTGGTGTCGACGTCGTCGGGTTGATCCTCGTAATTCAACAGGTAATCAACAACGCCTGACATCGACATGTCATCGAATGAGGCGAGGTCGGCGGGACTCGCGCCGAAACCCGCTCGGCGAAGCAGATGCTCGATACCGCTGCGGCCTCGTGCCATGGTTCTCTCCTGAGAAGCGCCGCAATGATACAGCCATCCCCGCAAGCAGGGATGAAGGAGTGTTTCGTTGGCGTACTTACAGTTCTCGTCGCGGACCGGACGGAGAGGGGGAGACTCGCCTGGAACCGTGCAAAGTTTCGGCCTTCCCGCTACCATGCGTCAAGAGTTCAATGAGCACACGCCGGAAAGCGTCGAAACGAGTAAAGCGCCCCTCTCGATCTTCTGCATCAAGGCCCCTTCGGCGACGCCGCACACCACCAGCGAGCGTCAAAGCGGCGCCCCCGTCAGATGCCGCCAGCGGGCTTGCCCCGGGCATGCACCCGCTCAATACGTATCTCGCCGTTGCGAATGTTGGGGCCTCGATGGACTTCCTCGAGCGGGCGTTCGGTCTGTCACGAGGTGTCGTGTTGCCAGACGCTGACGGTCAGATTCGCTATGCGGAAATGCGACATGGCGATTCGGTGGTCATGTTGATCCGCAAGGGTGATGCGGCGACTGCGACCGGTGGGTCGCCGGCGCTCTATGCCTATGTCACCGATGTCGATACCATCGCGGCGCAAGCTCGTCAGGTGGGCGGCGGAGTCAGCGATGCCCAGGAC
>DATCXH010000672.1:0-6852 GCA_036565925.1 Vicinamibacterales bacterium | reverse complement strand
GCGGGGGCTGCGACAGGCGAGGGCTGCGCACGAAGAGCGGCGACCGAGAGAACCAGAATCAGCGCGACGTACCGGGCCATGGGTCTACTTGTTGGCGATGGCGAAGAGCTGACTCCGATTGTTGATGAAGAGCACGCCATTCGCCGGCACGACCGTTCCGTACACAGCGCTGCCCATGTTCATCTCGGCGAGTTGTTTCTTCTCCTTACCGTGGGCCATCACAACGACGTCGCCGTCTTCGTCACCGAGGTAGACCTTGCCGTCGATCAAGAAGGGTGATGCCCACACCGCCGCCAGTAGATCGTGGTTCCAGTACTCCTGGCCGGTCTTCGCGTCGAGGCAGTGGAGATAGCCGCTGAAGTCCGAGACGTAGACCAGACCGTCAGCGATCGCGGCTGTCGAGATCGAGCGGCGAATCTTGTCGAAGTGCCAGATCTGTCCCGTCTTGGTGATGTCGCCGCGCTTGGTCGCGTCGATCGCGTACATGTGACCGACGCCTTCACCGTGCTCCGGGTCTTGACCGTTGGCGATGTACACGACGTTTTGATAGATGACCGGCGTCGCGATCAGCTCGTTGCGAGTACGTGGCCACACCGCGTCCTTCGGGTTGGTGTCGAACTCCCACAACTTCTTCCCGGACTCCGCCTCGTAGCCGCGCACCCAGCCATCGCCCTGTGCCGACACGACCTGCATCACGCCGCCGATTGTGCCGACGGCCGGCGTGGACCACTGACCGTGCAGGATGCGGTCCTCGACCGAGTTGTCTTCCCACACCAGCTTCCCGGTGTTCTTGTTGAGCGCAATGATCGACGGGGCGCGAGGCGACGGGATGTGGACGTGGCTTTCATCCTGCCCGTTCGATGTGCTCACGTAAATCAAGTCGCCCATGATCACTGGGGAGGAGTTCGACATGTTGTGCGGATAGGAGCCGACCTCCTCGATCATGTCGAACTGCCAGATGATGTCAGCGTCGTTCTGTCCCGTCAGTTTCTCGTCCTTGAACGGACCATTGTTCTCGTTATCGCGGAAGCCCTGGGTGTCGAGGCAGATCACCACGCCGCGATTGCTGACGTAATACAGCTTCTTGTCTTCAACGAGCGGTGAGCTGGCGACGCCCTGGAACGGCCAGTCGTTGGCGCGTCCGGCTTCGAGCTTGGGATGCGTGTGTTGCCACATGAACTGACCGTCGGACTCGCGAAATGCCATCAGCACGCCGCGATCGCCACCCTGCTTCGGGTCGCGAGCCAGTTCGTTGTTGGTGCCGACGAACACCATGCCATCGGCGACAACTGGATTCCCGTAGCTCTGCGATCCGAGTTCGGCCACCCACTTGATGTTCTTCTTGGTCTTCACGTCCCATTCCGTTGGGACATTCTTCATGTTCGAGACCTGGTTGCGGTCGGGAGTGCCGCCCCACATCGGCCAGTTGCCGGTACCCGGATCGGAGGCTCGGAGCTGCACCACGCCGACACCGATCAGCGTGACCAGCACGAACGCGACTTGTGAAATCGTTGGTCTCATCGTCAGTTTTTAGTCAGAGAGAAGTTATCGAGATACGCCCCGAACGGAGCGTTGATGAAGAGGCCAGGCGCACCTTGGCGGTTGCCGATCGGGTCCAACATCTCAATCATCCAGTCGGCCGGTTCTGGATCGCCGACTGCCCATGCCTTGCCCTGTGCGCGGACCTGCCCATTGGGCATGTTCTCGACGCGCAGCTTGAGCCGATACCACGCATTTGGTTTCCACGCGAATGGCTTCTTGGCGGTCCGCTGCGTTTCCGGCTCCCACGGTTCGATCTTCAACTGCTGCGAGGTGCCATAAAGCACGAGTGAGTAGCGCTGCGCGGTGATGCCGATGTCGGCCATCTGCCGGCGTCGCTCGTTTGAACGGACATCGGCCTGGAACGTGTAGTTCGACCAGTTCGACGGACCGATGAAGGTGCGGCCTCGCTGGAAGATTGTGTCGAGGGGTTCTTTCTGCAGAACCTTCTGCCCATCGAGCGTTGCGACGACCAGTCGCCCGGCAACAGTGTTGGACCAGCCCGGAGGAATCGACCCGTCCGCGTAACTGTCGAAGCCCTCGGTCCACGGCAGCGGATGCGCGACACGCGCGCGCGCTTCGCCGCTCAGATTCCCGACGGTGGCCGTGATGACGCCGGCCTGCTGCACGGGCTTGTTCGCGATCGTGACGACGCCGTTTGCGACTGTGCCTTCGAGACCTTTGAGCGCCCACGTTGCGCCGGTCTCTTCACGAACGAACCGGCCATTCGCATCGAAAAGGCGTGCGTGAAGCGTGACGGACTGACCCGGATCGAGATTCAACTCGGTGGGGGAGACCTGCAGGTGCGTCGGTTGCCCCGGGGCGGGTGCGGCAGGTTCCTCCACCGCGAAGCCGGTGGGCGATGTCGCGCGCCGTGGGCCGATCGCATAGATCGCGTCGCTCGACATGAAGAAGATGCGCCCACGCGAAATCGCGGCGTTGCCGAGAATCTGCTCGGGCGTGCCTTCCGAACCGCAGCAGCTGTTCGTGCTGTTCGGCAATTCCACCCTGCTCAGGACCTCGGCCTTGTCGGGCCCAGGCCTGACGATGAAGAAGACGCCGCCGTCGGTGCCGACGTAGAGCTTGCCGTCGGCGAGGACAGGAGACGCTTTCTGCGCGGACCCGAGCGCGATATTCCACAGTTCCTTGCCGCTCGCGGTGTCGAAGGTGCGCAGCGTGGATCCGTTGTCCAGTTGGTAGAGGCGGTTGCCGTCCACGATCGGCGACGAGTAGCTGAACTCGATGCCCTTCGTTGCCCACTTCGTCGTCTTGAGGTCGCCGGATTGCGCACCGTCGAGCGCGGCGATGATACCGAGCTCAACGCCCTCGAGGTTTTCGTCGCCGTGCGACAGGAATACGGTGTTGCCGCTGACCGCGACGCCGGTGTTGATGGCACGCTTGGAGAGGGGCAGACTCCACACCTTCTCGCCTGTGTTCACTTTGATGGCATGCACGCCGCCATCACCGAGCCCGTCGATGAGCAGGCGCATGCCGTTGATCGTGGCGATGACGGGCGGGGCGTAGGCCGTGTCGTAGGGACGTCCACCAGGGTTCGAGACGTAGATCACGTCGCCCGTGCGTTTGTTGAGCGCGATGAATCGATGTCCGCGTCCAGCAGCTGACCCCCAGTTCGACATCGCGGCGCTGACGATGACCAGATCGCCCTCGACGACCGGCGACATCGTGCGCCCACCGTGCGTCGTGAAGGCCGCCCATTCCTCACCGAACGAGCGGTCCCACAACAGTTTGCCCTCGGGACTGAGTGCGATCACTTGCGCTCCGCCGCTCAGCGCGTAGATGTTGCCCGTCTCGGGATCGGCCGCGGGCGAGGCCCACGCGATGCGATGTGCGGGCACGTCGCTTTGAAAGAGATTGAACCTGTATTCCCAGGCGGTTTTCCCAGTGTCGGCGTCGAGCGCCAGAATGCGTTCCTGCAGCTGCGGGCCGCGGCCAGTTGGTTGCTGGACGTAGACGCGATTGCCCATGACGATCGGCGTCGAGCGGCCGCCGCCGGGCACACGCCAGAGGAAATTCTCGCCGTTCAGTTTCCAGGTGCTGATCAGGCCCTTTTCGACGGAGATGCCGTCGCGATTGGGGCCGCGCAGCTCGGGCCAGTCGCCGGCCCGCACCTTGCGCGGGCTTTGAGCGGGAAGCGACACGCACAGTCCGGCGACGATCGCCGCGACCAGGCAAGTTCGTTTCAGCATGCACATCCTCGACAGAGTTCCGCCTTCGCTCGCTTCGCGAGCTACGGCGCGACAAGCCATATCTCGATACGCCGCACTGGCTAATCAATGCTTACGAACCAGCCAAGGCTGGTTCGTAACGCCGTCTTCTTGGCGCGCTTACGAGCCGGCCCGCTATGCGACAGACAGCCGGCTCAGGATGTTCCGACGAGCCGCATTGCGGTCACTGCGGGCCAGTTTAGCGCGACCGACAAGAACCGCGTGCATAATTGACGGTCATGACAATACGGCCGTTGTCCTCGTCTGTTCGCATTATTTCCGCGTTCATATTGCTGCTCGCCCCGAGTGCCGCGAGGGGGCAGACCCCGGCGGCCACGTTTCAGTTGCCCCTGGTGATCGTCACCGCGCAGAAAGAAGCGACTCAGGCACAGGAACTGCCAGTCAGCCTGACGGCGTTCCCCGAACAGACCGTACGGGACTCTGGCGCGATTGTCGTGAGCGATCTCGCGGCGCCCAACATCTATTTCACCGAGTTCACCGCACGCAAGTTGAGCAACCCACGCTTTCGTGGCATCGGGGCCAGTCCGGCCAACCCGGCGGTGACCACCTACTACGACGGCGTTCCACAGCTCAACGCCAACACGTCGAGCATCGATCTGCTGGAGGTCGGACAGGTGGAATATGTCCGCGGTCCGCAGAGTACGTTGTTTGGACGCAATGCGATCGGCGGGCTGATCAACGTGACGAGCGTGCGGCCGTCGCTCTCGGGGTGGACCGGCAGGCTGTCGGTGCCGTTCGCCAACTTCTCGTCGCGCGACGTCCGCGGCAGCGTGGCCGGACCAGTGATTGACGGGAAGCTCGCGGTCTCCGGGGCAATCCAGTACGGTCAACGCGACGGCTTCACCGTCAACGACCTGAACGGCAACGACGTCGATTCGCGCGAGGGATTCAGCGCGAAAGGGCAGATGCTGTGGACGCCGAACCGCAGCTGGGAGACCCGCGTGATCGTCAACGGCGAGCGGAATCGTGACGGCGACTACGCGTTGAGCGATCTCGGCGGCCTGCGCGCCAACCCGTATCACGTCATGCACGACTTCGAGGGTTACACGAATCGCGACATTTTCGCGACGACCATCCTCAACCGGCATGAGAGCACCCGTTTCAGTGTGACTTCGACGACGGGGTTCCTCAAATGGAAGACAGAGGACGCCACTGATCTCGATTACACGCCGTTGCCGCTGATCGTGCGCAACAACAACGAGGAAAGCTTTCAGTTCACGCAGGAGGTGCGCCTCGCTTCTGCACCGAACGCCGCGATTCGAGTCTCAGATGGTGCCGCGCTCAAGTGGCAGGCGGGTGTCTTCCTCTTCACACAGAACTACGAGCAGAACGCGGTCAACACCCTGGCGCCGTTCACGTTCTCGCCGTTCATCTCGTTTCCGCTCTCGCTCACGTTGCCGGATGCCGAACTGGACGACTTCGGGATCGGGGTCTATGGACAGGGCACGACAACGATCGGAAATCGTTTCGATCTGACCGCGGGCGTGCGCGTGGACAACGAGCAGAAGGACGCGTTGATCAGCACGTTCTTCACACCACAGATCGCGCCGCGACGAGACCTCGACACCGATGAGAGCTTCTCGAACGTCTCGCCGTCGTTCTCCGCCGCGGTCCGCATTCAGCCGGAAAAGACGGCGTATTTGTCGGTGACCCGCGGGTACAAGGCCGGTGGATTCAATCCCGTATCACCGATAGGCAGCGAGGCCTACGGCGAAGAGCACGCGTGGAATTTCGAAGGCGGCGTGAAGACGTTGTGGTCGAGCGGCCGGGTGATGGCCAATGCCAGCGTCTTCCGGATCAACTGGGACGACCTGCAGCTCAACGTCCCTGATCTGACATCGCCGGCGCAGTTCTATATCGCCAACATCGGAGACGCGACGAGCACCGGTGTCGAAGCCGAGCTCAACGCGCGTGTGCATCCCAGCGTGGACGTGTTTGGTGGTGTCGGCTACACGCGGGCGCGGTTCTCCGACGGCAGCGTCTCGAACGGCGTACCGGTCGGCGGCAACACCATTCCCAACACGCCGGAGTACACGGTCACGCTTGGAACACAGGTGACACATCCAGTGCGCCCCGGGATCTCGGTGTATGGCCGGGCTGAAGCGGTGTTCTATGGCGCCTTCGAGTACGACGATATGAACCTGGCGCGTCAGGACGCCTATTCGCTGGCCAACTTCAGGGCCGGCGCACGCGGCCGCTATCTCTTCGCGGAAGCGTGGGTGCGCAACGCGTTCGACACGAAATACATTCCGCTCGCCTTCGCCTACGGGCAGCTTGCGCCCTCGGGCTTCATTGGTGAGATGGGGCGGCCGCGCACCTTTGGGGTAAGCGCCGGAGTGGGCTTTTGAAGTAAGAAGACCCATGGGTAATCGGGCTGTTCCAGTAGCCGTCGCCGGTCTCATCGTCAGCGTCATCGCGCTGAACGCACAGTCGTCGTCGGTTGATTGGCCACAATGGCGTGGGCCCGATCGGAACGGTGTCTCCAAGGAGACCGGCCTGCTTGCCCAGTGGCCGCGATCGGGACCACCAGTAGGTTGGGCGGCATCGATGCTCGGCGCGGGATACGGGTCGATTTCGGTGCAAGGCGATCGCGTGTACGTGCAAGGGATGCGCAATCGGCAGAGCGTCGTCTCGACGCTCAATCGCGCCGACGGCAAGCTGGTGTGGGTTCGCATCCTTGGTCCGGCCGGCGAAAACGATCGCGGTCCAGGTCCGCGCAGCACGCCGACTATCGACGGCGACCGCGTCTACGCGCTGAGTGAGACCGGCGATCTTGCCTGTCTTCGCGTCGCCGACGGATCGGTGATTTGGCAGCGCAACATCCTGAAGGAATTCAGAGGTGACAATCCCTACTGGCTGTTGAGCGAGTCTCCGCTCATTGACGGCAACAACGTGATCGTCACGCCCGGCGGTCGCGGTGCTGGTATCGTCGCGCTCGACAAGATGTCGGGCAAGACCGTGTGGGTCAGCAAAGAGCTCAGCGACGGTGCCGGCTATTCGTCGCCCATCGTCGCCGACGTTGGAGGCGTTCGCACGATCATGACCTTCACCGCCGACGCGGGAGTCG
>DATCXH010000110.1:0-6764 GCA_036565925.1 Vicinamibacterales bacterium | reverse complement strand
AGGACACTTATCTGGACGCCCGCAGCTACGAGCGCTACACGCCCCTGGCGAATGCGGTGTCATCGATCGATCCCGCCGGCGCCGCACGACTTTACGCCACACTCAAGCCGCGCATCGAAGACGCGTATCGCGAGTTGGGGTACAACACACCGTTCGATCGAACACTGGAACGCGCCATCGTGACGCTGCTCGAGACGACCGTCCCGGACAAGCCGCTCCTTCTTCAGCACGGCAGGGCGACCGAGTATCTGTACGTTGACCCTGCACTCGAGAGACTCACCAAGGCACAGAAGCACTTGCTCCGGCTTGGCCCGCGCAACGCGCGCGAAGTGCAGGCGTCTCTCCGCAATATTGCTTCAGCGCTGGGGATTCCACCGGATCGACTTCCGCCGGTACCGTGAGATGAACGCTTGAAGGGCGAGTCTGAAGACCCGCCTCTACTAACCAACGCGGCTACCCGCGCGCGTCGCGGAGCACTGCGGCAGCTTCTTCCGGTGCTGTGGGATTGACGTAGAAGCCCGTCGCCCACTCGAACCCGGCGACGCGTGTCAGCTTCGGAATGATCTCCACGTGCCAGTGGTAGAAGTCGCCCGCCGGCTCGGCAAGCGGCGCCGTGTGAATCAACAGGTTGTACGGCGGATGGCGCAGCGTCTTGTTCATCCTTCGCAGGATGTCTCCGAGCAGTCGCGCCAGCGAGGCGTATTCCTGACGCGGCGTGTCTTCGAAGAGAGCCTGATGCCGCTTCGGCAGAATCCACGTCTCGAACGGAAACCGCGGCGCATACGGTGACATGGCCACCATATCCGCATTCTCCGCAATCACCCGTCGTCCGTCTTGAGAATCCTGCGAGATGATGTCGCAGAAAACGCATCGCTCCTTGGCCGCGTAATGTGCGCGCGCACCGTCCATCTCGTCGCGCACTTCGCGGGGAACGATGGGCAGCGCGATCAGCTGCGAATACGAATGATCGAGCGACGCGCCAGCAGCCTTCCCATAATTCTTGAAAATGACAATGTACCGGAAGCGGCGATCGCGTTTGAGATCCTGCACACGATCGCGGAAAGCGCCGAGCACCTGCTCAACCGCTGCCTCGTTCATCGTGGCGAGCGTCTCGACGTGACGGGGCGACTCGATGATCACTTCATGCGCGCCGATGCCATTCATGCGATCGAACAGTCCCTCGCCACGGCGATCGAGCGTGCCTTCGACGCGAAGCACCGGAAACTGATTCGGGACAACACGGAGATCCCAGCCCGGGCCATCAGCGTGGGTACCATCGCGACGACGGGATAGCAGTTCGCGAGGGGTCATGTGTTCATGCCCTTCGCAGAACGGACAGCTGTCGTCGGGGTTGATGGCGACCGATTCGAGCTGAAAATCTGACAGTCGCTTGCTCCGCTCGGTCGAGATGATGACCCACCGGCCGGTAACCGGATCTTTCCTCAGTTCAGACACGGGCTCCTACGATGATGCGTCGAAGGCGTGAGCATATACCTGAATACGCGGCCGGCCCCCTTCGATCTCGATGGCGACCACGTCGAAGCGGCACGGCCGATCGTGCAGGCGATGCCTGGCCAGATAGTCTACGGCCATCTGCGTCAGTCGTCGCTGCTTCCACGCAGTGATCGCCTCTTCACCGCCGCCGAACTGCTCTCCGAGACGCGTCTTCACTTCCACGAACACCGTCGTCCCCCCATGCGAGGCGACGATGTCAATTTCTCCAATGCGAGTTCGGTAGCGACGATCAAGAATTGCGTACCCGAGTCGCTCGAGCTCGGTGCATGCGAGATCTTCACCGTGTTTTCCAAGGATCTGGCGGGCATCGTCTGACATGCCCGCTTTGCGTGGCACGTTTCGGGCCAGCTCGGTGTCAAAGGTCTCGGAGTACGCGTTAGGATACTGGGAGAACACTGGAGAACATGCGTAGAGGACTTTTCATAGCTTTCGTAGCCATCATGAGCGCGGCCTGTTCGGGCAATTCCGGACCGCGCTTCGACAAAACCGACGTTGAGAACATCAACCGTCTGATCGACGAGCTCAAGACGGCTTTCAATGCCAAGGACTCGGCCAAGGCCGCGGCCTTGTATTCCACCACCGGCGTCGTCATGCCACCGAACAAGCCGATCATGCGCGGGCGGCAATTCGTCGAGCAGTACTACAAGGATCGGTTCGCCGAGGGCGCGTCCGATCTCGAGCTCACCGCCCCGGATGTCTCCGGCTCGGGCGCGCTGGCGTATGCGAGCGGCGATTACCGGTTGAATTTCGTCTCGAGCGACGGCAAGGCGCCGCAGCGCGATCGAGGCAAATTTCTGTGGATTTTCCGCGAGAACAACAACCAGTGGTTTATTGAGTACGTCATCTTCAGCAGCGACTTCGTGACGCCTGGCACCTGACGTCGCTGAAGGCACACCGGAGGATCACCATGCGCCTCCTGCCTCTTCTCGTCGTTTCGTTCATTGCGGTCGGCACCGGCGAGGTGCTGACCGCGCAATCGCCGTCGCCGAAAGAGCCTGATCAACTGGTCGGGGCCTGGCGTCTGGATGTGGCCAAATCGCGATACCGGCCGGGTCCGGCGCCAATCAGCGAGACTCGGACCTACGTCCGCCAGGGCGAGAACGTCCTCGGCGTAATCCTGCGTGAGTTTGCCAACGGGCGGCGCGAGCGCATCGAGTACACGGCCAATTACGATCGCGAATACCCCGTCACCGGCACGGACGACTACGACATGGTCGTCCTGAAGCGCATCGACCGGTTCACGTCAGAAGCCGTCCTCTCGCACGCCGGCCGCGTCTTCGGCACCGCGCGCCGCGTCATCGCCGCGGATGGCAAGTCGATGACGATTACCTTCCGGCGCGACAGCGAGACCGGCGTGTCGGTTTTAAATTCTGCGTACTACGACAGGCTGCCCGACCCGCAACCTTGACTCGGTTCGTCAACCAACGTTGACAGTTTGACGTTAGGGGTCTGACCCCGGGTCAGACCCCTGCGCAGAAAGTGCCTGGTCGAGAATTTCGAGGGCGGTGTCGGCTTGCTGTTTGGTCAGGACGAGTGGCGGCGACAGGCGGATCGCGTTCTGCCCCGCCCCGAGGACGAGCAGGCCCCGGGAGAAGCAGCCGCGGACGACTGCGTCGCGCTCCTTCGTCGCGCGCTCTTTGGTCTGCCGATCGCGCACCAGTTCCAACCCAATCATCAGCCCGCGACCGCGCACGTCGCCGATAATGCGGTGCTTCTCCATCAGCGCTTTGGCACCCTCGAGCAGATACGCGCCGACGACCTCAGCGTTCTTGATAAGACTTTCCCGCAACAGCTTGATCGTCGCCAGCGACGCCGCGCACGATACGGGATTGCCGCCGAACGTACTCGCATGGGTACCGGGCGGCCACGAAATGATCTCTGACCGCGCGGTCGCGACACCGAGCGGCAGCCCTGAAGCAATCCCCTTCGCCATCGTTACAACGTCAGGCTGTACCCCGGCGTGCTCGACCGCGAACATCTTGCCGGTGCGGCCCATGCCCGACTGCACTTCATCGACGACCAGGAGCATGCCGTGTTGGGTCGTGATCTCACGCAGCCGCTCCATGAAGACGTTGGGTGGCACGACGTAACCGCCCTCGCCCTGAATCGGCTCGACGACGATCGCCGCGACGTCTTCCGGCGCGACCACGTGCACGAGCAGCTGCTCTTCAATGAAGCGCAAGCACTCAGCCGCGCACGTCTCCGGACGATTGCCGACCGGACAGCGATAGCAGTTGGCGTACGGCGCGTGATACACGCCAGGAACGAATGGACCAAACCCGCGACGCTGCGTGAGCTTGCTTGCCGTGAGCGACAGCGAACCCATGGTGCGCCCATGAAACGAGCCGAAGAACGCGATGATGCCCGGCCGCTTGGTGTAGTACCGCGCGAGCTTGATCGCCGCCTCGTTGGCCTCGGTTCCCGAGTTGCCGAAGAACGACCGATGCGGACCCTGCATCGGCGCAATGGCCGACAGCTCCTCGCCAAGCTGCACCTGCGGCTCGTAATAGAAATCGGTCCCCGACATGTGCAGGAACTTGCCAGCCTGATCGACGATTGCCTTGACGACGTCGGGATGCGAGTGCCCGGTGGCGGTGACGGCGATGCCGGCGGTGCAGTCGAGGAACACGTTGCCGTCCACGTCCTCAACCCAGGCGCCCTCGCCGCGCGCCATCACCAGCGGATAGTCTCGCGTATACGAGCTCGAGACGACGCGCGCATCGCGCTCGATAATCGCGGCCGCGTTCGGACCGGGAAGCGCGGTCTTGAGCGACGGGCCGTTCATTTCTTCTTCCAGCGTGTGCCGGCCGGCGTGTCTTCGAGCAGGATGCCTCGATCGGCGAGTGTCTTGCGGATTTCGTCGGCGCGCGCGAACTCGCGCCGCTGTTTGGCGAGCTTGCGTTCCTCGATCAGCTGTTCGATTTCATTCACCGGCACGTCGGGCGTCGCGTCTTCGGCCCGGCGCAACGCGATGACACCGAGCACGCGATCGAAGTCTTCGATCGCCTCACGGACGACTCGCGCATCGGCAGCACTCATCCTCTTCGCTGCGATCGCGCTGTTGCCTTCCCGCACGAGATCGAACACCGCGGCGAGACCGGCGGCCGTATTCAGGTCGCTCGCCAGCGCATCGCGGAAGGCGTCGCGGGCACGGCCGACTGCCGCGTCGAGCTCGACGTTGCGTGCGTCCCCGGTCACGTCATCTAGTTTCGCAAGAAAGTCCACGATTCGTCGCAACGATTCTTCGGCCTGCTCGACACCGGTCCACGTGAAGTTCAGTTGCTTGCGGTAGTGCGACGACAGCAACAGATACCGCAGCGCTGAAGGCCTATACCCTTTTGCGACAACGTCCGGCACGGTGTAGACGTTACCGATGGACTTGGACATCTTCTCGTTCTCGACGAAGAGATGCTCGACGTGGACCCAGAACCGCGAGAAGGTCTGCCTGGTCGCGCCCTCGGCCTGCGCGATCTCGTTCTCGTGATGCGGAAAGATCAAATCGACCCCGCCGGCATGGATGTCGATGGACTCCCCGAGCAGGCGCACTGCCATCGCCGAGCACTCGATGTGCCAGCCCGGACGTCCAGGGCCCGTGCCGTTGCATTCCCACGACGGTTCGCCAGGCTTCGCCGCCTTCCACAACACGAAGTCGCGCGCATCGTCTTTGGAGTACTCGTCGACGTCTACGCGCGCGCCAGCGTGAAGGCCTTCGTGATCGAGACGGGCCAGGCGTCCATACGACGGCAGCGAGGCGATCTTGAAGTACACCGATCCATCCCGGTTGTAAGTGTGGCCATTGCGCTCGAGCGCATGGATCATGTCGCACATGGCCGTCATGTTTTCCGGATCGGTTGCGCGCGGCAATGCTTCGGGGGTCTCGATGCCGAGCCGCGACGCGTCTTCTCTGAACGCCCGAATCCACTGATCGGTGTATTCGCGCAGCGGCATGCCGGCTTTCTGCGCGCCGGCAATCGTTTTGTCGTCCACGTCCGTGTAGTTGACGACCTGCTGCACGTTGTAACCGCAGAGATACTTGAGCGTGCGGCGCAGCACATCGAGGCACACGTAGGTGCGGAAGTTGCCGATGTGCCCGCGATTGTAGACGGTCAGCCCGCAGGCATACATCCGCACGGTGTTGTCGCGAAGCGGCGCGAACGGTTCTTCCTGTCGCGACAGCGTGTTGTACAACCGAAGCATGGTTCGTGGTACATCCATCGTGAACGACTATCGGCCGCTCCGTTGTCGCGGCCGAGCCCTCGCGGTCGAAAGCTTGTTGTAGCTGTTACTCCGGCTGAAGATGCGGACCACGAGTTAGAGATCGAGGGCGATCGTCCGTGTCGCGACCTGCACCTCGAGAGGGCCGGTCGAGCGCCGGACGACGACCGCGATGGAGCTCGACGTGTGCGCGATCGACCCGTTCACGTGCGCACCCACCGCTTCGGCGACGCGCTCGCCAAATGCTGCGGCACTCGGCTCATTACAGCCCACATAGCGCGCAGCTTGTTCTGCGAGCATGCGAACCACCGCCGCCACTTCCGCATTGCGAGGTACCGAGACCTGGAATTCGAATGTCGTTGCATCCACGACTACACCGAAATCCTGCTGAAGAGATGGTCGGCGCGGAGCCGGTCCGCTTCGATCTGCGCGCGCAACGCCTCGACGTCGTCGAATCGCCGCTCATCGCGCAGCCGCTGGACGAACGACAACCGCACACGCCGTCCGTAGAGGTCGCCGGAGTATCGCAACAGGTGCGTTTCGATCGTCGGTTCGGTTTCGTTGAACGTCGGCCTGACGCCGATATTGGTCACCCCGGCATGCACGATGCCGTCGATGGTCATCGTCGTCGCGTAAACGCCGTGCGGTGGGATCAGCTCGTTCTCGGTCGCCATGTTCGCCGTCGGAAATCCAATCGTCTGCCCCCGCTTACGTCCCTCGACCACCGTGCCATCCAGAAAGTACGGATGGCCAAGCAACGCACCCGCTTCATCCATGCGGGCCTCACTGACCAGCCTGCGAATGCGCGTGCTGCTGACGACGAAGTCTTTGTACCGAACCGGATCGATCTTATCGGCCCTGAACCCGTGCTGCTGCCCCAGCGTGCGCAGCAGGCTGAAGTTGCCGCTGCGGCCGTGGCCAAACAGAAAGTTCGCGCCGACCCACACTTCCGAGACACGCAACCAGTCGGCGAGCACCGTGCGCACGAAGGTCTCGGGCGCCCACTCCGACAACTCGTGCGTGAACCGCACGAC
>DATCXH010000470.1:0-4726 GCA_036565925.1 Vicinamibacterales bacterium | reverse complement strand
GGTGCCAAGCACCGGGGCCTTGCTGACGTCGAGCCGCGCCTTGGCCAGGTCCGCCTCGGCCTGTTCGCGTTCGAGCCGGCGCTCTTCGACGCTGGCTGCGTTGTCGGCCTGCCGTTGTTTGACCTGATGGGAGAGATCGTCGAACTTCGCCGCGCTTTGCCTCGCTTGATCGAGTTGCTCGAGCGGATCGAACTCGGCGATCAGATCCCCTTTCGCCACCGTTGACCCGTTCGGAACGATCCGCGTGAGCGTCATCCGGAACGTCTGGCCGGTGACCTGCGGTACGGTGACCCGCGTAGACCGGACTGCTTCGAGCAGGCCGGTCCACCGAATCGTTCGCGCCCGCGCAGTGCTGTGGGATGTCGTCGGGGCAGGAGTCGAGGCTGTTGCAGACGTTTTGTTGACGGTGTTCGATCCCGAACAGCCTGCCAGAACAGCGCTACAGAGGACCCCCACTGCGACACGCATCTAATGGTCCGTATACGCTGAAGAAGTACCGGTCACGAAGCCTCCGATTCCGGACGTCGGATCTTAGACGCGTTTCGACGTCATTTGGGCGTCGGCGTCCCGGAGACTGCGGACCGCGTTAGCTCGACGGTGAGGACGCGAAGCGAACGACTATCGAAGACTCACGCGCTCGACGTTCTCCATGAATACGTCGCATTGCGGACGACGGAGTGCTTGCTTCGCCGTGGCGCCTGACGTCGCGAACTCGACATAGCCCCGAGACTTGGCATCGAACTTCGGCCACTTCGGCAGGCCGGGACCATTGGGATCACCAGTCTTCGCGAAATTGGTCCAGTAACGCTGCATCACATCGGACAATCGCGTATCGGCGTCGGTCGCGCGGGCGGGCGGACCAACACCAATCACGCCCTGTTGATAGGTGCCGAAGACATGCGACAGCTCGGAGGCATGTGTCGCGCCAAGCGCCGCTCGCTCCGGTGGCGCATGGACGAATTCGTATTCGAACGCGGAGTTCCCCGCGGCTGCGTGCCACACCGCCTGCGCTGCCGTCGAGCATCTGAACGACGAATCGGTGGCCCACTGCTCCGCCGGGGTTCCGTACACCGGATCCGGTGCGCCAGCGTATAGCGTGACGGCCCGTGGCGAGAGCGGCCCGTACCGTTTCGCAATCGCGTCGGGCAGATCCTTCGCCACTGTCGATCCCGGAACCTGCTCACGGCCGTTGCTTCCGAGCAGCATCGGCACACGATGCTGCTGGCCCGTCGCAAACACCTGAGTCGGCTTTCGCGGGAACACGTAGCCATCCACGGTGATCCCGAGATTTGGAAACACGTCCGGGATCTGGTCGCCGAGAAAGTAATTCGGTTCAGCGGCAATGATGGCCGCGGTCGAGACTGCGCGCAGCGCCTCGAGCGACGCGTCGGGCGCAATCTTCCATCGCGCCGCTGTCGCCTGACCGCGCTTCTCGGCTTCGGCGAGCGTCGCGGGTTCACCCACGAGCACGACCGCACCACTCTCGGCGATCGCGCGATGGAACAAGCCTTTGGAAAGTGGCGATGTCATCAACACGCTGACGTCGAGCGAACCGGCAGACTCACCGAAGATGGTGACGCTCTTCGGGTCGCCTCCGAAGCGGGCGATGTTCTCCTGCACCCATCGCAGCGCAGCAATCTGATCGAGGATGCCCTGATTCCCTGATGCATGCCGCGGCGATTCACGCGTGAGAGCGGGATGCGAAAAGAATCCTAATGTACCGAGTCGATAGTTGAGGGTCACGACAACGACGCCGCGCCGCGCGAGCGCCTCTCCGTCGTAGACACCCTGCGATGCTGCACCGGCAAAGTTGCCGCCGCCAGGAATCCACACCATCACTGGTCGCGGCGAACCATTTGCCGGCCATTGAGCCGTCCACACGTTCAGAAACAGACAGTCTTCGCTGGCGGTTTTGATCGCATCTCCGACGATGGGGGTTGGCGCTTGCGGACAGATGGTGCCGAATGTCTTCGCGTCGCGAACACCGGACCAGGGCTGCACCGCCATCGGCTCACGCCACCGCCGCTCGCCGATGGGCGGGGCGGCAAACGGAATGCCCTTGAACACGGCGCCATTGCCGAGCGCAGCGCCGCGGATCTGTCCGCCCGTGACGCTCACGACTGGGTCCGACTGCGCGCGGCCCACTGCAACCGCAGCGCACACGAGTAAGACTGCTATGACGGTGCGCATTCCACCTCCGTAATGGATGCCCAAGACTATCGGAAAGCGATGTGGGCCAGTCGCGAAATTCCGCGACCCTGGGAACTTTTCATCATCCGCCGGGGTCAAATCAGCGGGATTTCTCGCTGGACACGGCAGCGGCGTGTGGCATTCGCATTGCCCACACAGTGGAGACGCGGAATAAGGCCCATCGGGGGCCGAGCCGATATGTGACATATGGAAGGTCTCTTGTGGGCGTTCGCCCTGCTTACGTCACTCGAAACGTCGCCGGCTCAGTCGGCGCGATTCGCGGTTGACGATTTGGCACGCGTCACCCCCTCGGTCGTGGCGACAGTTGAGCCCCGAGCGGATGCGCCTGGGTCGGCGTGGATCCGGATGTACTTCTACTCGCTGGAGCTCACGCCGATACAGCGACAGCTCGCAGCAATGGGCCGCGCTTCCGCGCTCCTTCGGAACTGGGAAGCGATCCTGCAGGTCACCGTCGCTCCGGACGGTACGGTGTCAGCCATGGATCTCGCACTTCCAGGAAGACCCTGCGCCGTCGTCCAGACAGGTCAGGACGTGATGCGCGCGGTGCAGCACTTTCAGTTCGACGGTTCCCGTCTGCAGATGAAGAGCAAAGCCTTTTCGATCTGCGATCTGAGCGTCGATGGCGTGCCGAGTCAGCGCTTCGAGTGGGACGTCACACTCGATACGCCAGTCGTCGCACGAGCGTCGAGCCTCAAATAGCAGAATCTTCAATTTCGCCGCGTGCTACATGTCGCCCATTCCGCGACGTGTATCGTCATCGCGTGCTCTCAACGCGTCATTGTTCGCACAATTCTCACGAGCGCAATCGCATGCGATCACTTGTCGTCGCTCTTCGAGTGATTCATCAGCCAGATATTTCCGGTCATCTCTGAACGTTCGAAGACTACGAGCTCGCCACGCGCAGACCAATCCGGATAGCGCACGAAAACGCGAGGCGGACCCGGCGGAGTGATCACCTGTTCGCCTCCACTGAGATCGAGTGCACGCAGACTCCATTGGCCATCGCGCAGCACGGCCGCCGCGAGGCGACCGCCATCCGGCGACCAGCTCCGCACCCATGTCTGCCCGCTCGCGTGTGTCAGCCGGCGAAGTACGCCGGTTTCGACATCGATCACACCCGCGTGAGTAGAGCTGCCTTCCTTGATCTCGACCGCGACATGTCGCTCGTCAGGCGACCACGACGGATAGCCAATCGACGTTGACCCATCGGTCAGACGATGCGGTGAGAGCGGCTCGAGACCTGTCGCATAGAGCACGCGGCGGCCGGTTGGAGGCTCGCGAAGCGAGAACGCAATTCGTCTTCCCGATCGCGAGAGGCGCACTTCCGCGAGTGGCGCGACAGCAGGCGCGGCCCCGGACGAGGGACGCAGCGCGGCGAGCGGTACAACCGGATGCACCGTTCGCGTCGCAACGTCGAGCGCCACCACGCGCTCTTCATCGCCAGTGCTGGCGAGATACAGGATGCGCGCGCCATCGGATGACCACGCTGGTTGCGATTCGAATTCATGATCCGATGTGAGCTGCAGCGGATGCTGTCCATCGGCGTCGATCATCCAGAGGTTCGGACCTTCGCCCCGCCGCGATGACATGTAGGCGACCTTTGTACCGTCAGGGGAAATGACTGGCACCGAGTTGCGCCGGCTCGTATCGCTCGTCAGCGCGCGTGGCTCTCCGACCGGTGACCCGTCCGCGCGTATCGGCTGGGCCCAGATTTGGCTGCTGAGATCGAGCCCGGCAAACGCGAGCCGTGTACCGTCGCGCGAGATCGATAATCCGCGAACGCCTGGCACGCCCGGCACCGGCATGATCTCCGCGGTGCCTGTTACGGTCCCGGTCATGACATCAAAAGGCACCCGAGTGATCAGTGCGTTTCCACCCGCGATGTAGATCGACGATCCGTCTGGTGCGAACACCGATTCATAGACATCGTCGCCCCGATGCAGCAGGCGCACTGCACCGCTCGTTCGATCGAGAAGCCACAGTCCATTCGACGGTCCCGAATCGAAGACCGCGAAGCAGATGAATCGGCCATCTGGACTCCACGACGGTGCCGCGTGACCGCCGGCGGGATTGCCGCTGCGGGTCAGTGGTGTGACCGCGCCGCTGGCGACAGTGACCAATTGAATCGTCGATCCATCCTGCGCCGCGAAGCCGAACGGCGCGGCATCCGCATGCTCGTCGGACTGAAACACGATCTGCGCACCATCGGGCGACCATGCGGGCCGCGAGCCTTCGGCCACGATTTGCCTCGGTGTCCCGCCGCGCGATGGCACGATCCAGATTCCTCCACTGCGCTGCGAGTGGTAGGCAATGAACCGACCGTCTGGTGACCAGGCCGGCTGCACGTTCTGCGCACCGTCGCTCGTCAGCGGCGTTTCCGTCGCCGATCCATCCAGCGCGCGCACGACGATCTCGAATGCGCCGCTTCGATCCGACACGTACACGATCGCATCGTCATGCGGCGAGAGCGCCGGATGCAGATCAAGACCCGCATGCGTGGTCAGTTGTACTGGCC